>NZ_DJTP01000008.1:0-96936 GCF_002440405.1 Empedobacter sp. UBA6305
TGGTTTTGTCATAGAAATCAGTATGACAACAAAAAATCGTAAAACTTATAACGTTTAACCTAAAACATAAAACACAAAAAAATGACTTTTCAAGAACAAATAAAACAAGGTATTCCTTCTGTTTTGCCTCAAAAAAAAGACAGAGATCCTAACGTAAGTCACGCACCAAAACGTAAAGAAATATTATCGGAAGACGAAAAAAAGTTAGCATTGAAAAATGCATTGCGTTATTTCGAGCCAAAAGATCATGCTGAATTAATTCCAGAATTTAAACAAGAATTGGAAAATTTTGGACGTATTTACATGTATCGTTTGATGCCTGATTATAAAATTTTCGCTCGACCAATTACAGATTACCCAGGAAATTCAGAACAAGCAAAAGCAATTCAGTTAATGATTCAAAATAACTTGGATCACGCAGTTGCACAACATCCTGAAGAGTTGATTACTTACGGAGGAAATGGCGCAGTTTTCCAGAACTGGGCGCAATATTTATTAACAATGAAATATTTGTCTGAAATGACAGACGAACAAACATTGGTGATGTATTCTGGTCATCCGATGGGTTTATTTCCTTCTCACAAAAACGCTCCACGTGTTGTTGTAACGAATGGAATGGTAATTCCGAATTATTCGAAACCAGATGATTGGGAAAAAATGAATGCTTTAGGCGTTTCTCAATACGGACAAATGACAGCTGGAAGTTATATGTACATTGGTCCGCAAGGAATTGTACATGGAACTACTATCACAGTTTTAAACGGATCTCGTAAAATAGATGATAACGGAACAGCAGGAAAATTATTTGTTACGGCTGGTTTAGGCGGAATGTCAGGTGCGCAACCAAAAGCGGGAAATATAGCAGGTGTTGTTTCTGTTACTGCCGAAGTGAATCCTGCTGCGACATACAAACGTCATGAACAAGGTTGGGTGGACGAAGTAATTACAGATTTAGATAAATTGGTTGCTCGTGTTCGCGAAGCCAAAGAAAATAAAGAAGTTGTTTCCATTGCTTATGATGGAAATGTAGTGGATGTTTGGGAAAAATTTGATCAAGAAAATGTTTACGTTGACTTAGGATCAGATCAAACCTCTTTGCATAATCCATGGGCTGGCGGTTATTATCCTGTTGGATTATCATTTGATGAAGCCAACGATATGATGGCAAACAATCCTGAATTATTCAAAGAAAAAGTTCAAGAATCGCTGCGTCGTCATGCAGATTCTGTAAATAAACACACAGCAAAAGGAACGTATTTCTTCGATTATGGAAATGCCTTTTTATTAGAAGCTTCTCGAGCTGGTGCAGATGTAATGGCAGAAAACGAAATTGATTTCAAATATCCATCTTATGTACAAGATATTATGGGACCAATGTGTTTCGATTTTGGATTTGGACCTTTCCGTTGGGTTTGTACTTCAGGAAAACCAGAAGATTTACAAACAACAGATGAAATTGCTTGTCAAGTTTTAGAAGAAATCATGCAACATTCTCCAAAGGAAATTCAGCAACAAATGCAAGATAATATCACATGGATAAAAGGTGCACAAGAAAACAAATTAGTTGTAGGTTCGCAAGCTCGTATTTTATATGCAGATGCAGAAGGACGAATTAAAATTGCGAAAGCGTTTAACGATGCAATTGCGAAAGGTGAAATCGGACCAGTTGTTTTAGGTCGTGATCATCATGATGTTTCTGGAACAGATTCTCCATTCCGCGAAACTTCTAATATTTACGATGGTTCAAAATTCACAGCAGATATGGCGATTCACAATGTTATTGGAGATAGTTTCCGTGGCGCAACTTGGGTTTCTATTCACAACGGTGGCGGCGTTGGTTGGGGAGAAGTTATTAACGGTGGATTCGGAATGTTATTAGATGGATCTTCCGATGCTGAAAATCGTTTAAAATCAATGTTACATTGGGATGTGAACAACGGAATTGCTCGTAGATCTTGGGCAAGAAACGAAGAAGCTATTTTTGCTATAAAACGTGCAATGGAAGATGAACCTTTGTTAAAGGTTACATTACCAAATATAGTGGATGAAGAATTATTGTAAATAATATATCAAATTAAAAAAGCATCTCAATTGAGATGCTTTTTTAATTATTATTTCTCTACTTCATTATTTTGACTCATCTGATTAATTTTATCAATTTTCTCTTGAAGTTCTTTTGGAGTAAGTACTTTTTTAGGAATTAATTTAATAAAATCTGTAGACTTTTTCTCTTGACTAATCTCTTTCAAAAAATATCTTTTTTCCATCTTTCCACCACCCTCTTCAACTTTTTTAAACTTCTTAAATAATTCTACTACAACAAAGTTTTTGAACTGAAAATAATAAGGGCTTACCGTAATTCCATTCATTTTTGCTAACCAGATTTCGTAGTAAAACTCATCATTTTCGAAGATAAATTTCTTAGCTTGTAAACCTAAAATTTCTTTCATTTCCTTTGTAGGTTTCAAACCTTCTATCTTAATAGAATCCACCACATACGTATCACCATATTCAGCAAACTCATATGATTTATTATGTTCAAAATCGTTTAGTAACCAATTTGGTTCTGGATAAATTCGAACCGCATCATTCTGAGAGTTCTTTACTTTCTCTATTAATTTGACAAAAGAATAATTTTTAGAAGCTAACACTTCAAACTCATAAGATTCATTAAACGCGTTTACTATTTCTGGCAAAAAGTCTTTTGGTGTATTTTTCTTCATTTCATCATTGAAAATTGTTTCTTGGTGGATATCATACAAAAAACGATACGTATTTTCTTGTCCAAATAAATAAAAACTAATTCCAAAAAGAATGATGAATAAATGTTTTCTCATATTACTATTAATTTCCAAACAATTATATAAATAATAAGTATTTAACTCTTATAACAAAATCACAACTATGTATTAAAGTTTTAAATATAAATTTAACATTCAATCAATAATAAAAATTTACAAAACATTATTAATCTATGTTAATTAATACGTTACCAACTTCTTAACCTACATCAATATAATCAACTATTTAGCTTCGTAAATTTGTATAACAAAAATAAAAACATATAAAAAAATCATTATGAATACAAAAAAAATAGAAGCAGTAATTGCGCCAAGAGAGCCACATTTTGTAGGAGACGGTTTTAGAGTTCATAACTTCATTCCAAGTGGATATCATTTAGATATGAGAAGAATGGATCCATTTATTATGTTAGATTACAATTCAAAATTTCATTTTCCAGCAACAGACAAACCAAAAGGTGTTGGTGTGCATCCACACCGTGGTTTCGAAACGGTTACTATTGCTTATCAAGGAAGCGTTTCTCATCATGATAGTTCTGGTGGAGGAGGAACAATTCATCAAGGAGATGTACAATGGATGACAGCAGCTTCTGGTGTTTTACACAAAGAATATCATGCAGAAGAATTTTATAAACAAGGTGGAATTTTTCAAATGGTTCAATTATGGGTAAACCTTCCTGCAAAGGATAAAATGAGCACTCCAAAATATCAGGCGATCGAACATAAAGATATTCCTACTGTAGAAGTTGAAAATGGTTTTATCGAAGTTATTGCTGGGGAATACAACCAAACAAAAGGTGCTGCATCTACCTTTTCTCCTGTTAATATGCTGAATGCAAAATTGAATGAAGGCGGAAAAGCGAATTTTAGTTTTCCTGCAAATTACAATACCGTTTTATTGGTTATTGAAGGTGAGGTGAAAGTAAATGAACAAGAAATTGTTCCAACAGATCATTTATTATTATTTACTAACGAAGGAGAAGATTTTACAATCGAAGCAACTGAAAATAGCATTGTACTAATTTTGAGTGGAGAACCTCTAAATGAACCAATCGCTTCTTATGGTCCTTTTGTGATGAATACACAAGAGCAAATTCGCGAAGCTTTTGAGGATTTTAATAACGGAAAATTTGGTACTTTAGAAGATTAATAAACAACTTCAAAAATAAAACTGATGGAAATTAAACAAATTGATGATAAAAAAAATGGAGCTTTTGTCGTTTTAGATGGCGATAAAAAAGCTGGAGAAATGACATATGTTTGGGCTGGTGATGATAAAATTATTATCGATCATACAGAAGTTGACGAAGCTTATGGCGGACAAGGTTTAGGAAAAAAAGCTTTATTAGCCTTGGTTGAATGGACAAGAAATAATAATATAAAAGTAATTCCTTTATGTCCTTTCGCAAAAGCGCAGTTTGATAAAAATCCAGAAATTAAAGACGTTTTATCATAAAGTTTTCTCTTAAAAATACAAAAGGAACTCGAATCGAGTTCCTTTTGTATTTCTTAATATCCCACTGCTTTGTCATCTCCTCTTGGATCTGCACCAGCTTGATATGTTCCGTTAGTGTTGACCAAAATTCCTTCCACACGCCCGTAAGGTTTACGTTCTTTCAATGTATAACCTTTTTGTTTTAACGATTCACGAACGTTTTCTGAAATTGCATTTGGCTCATAATCGATTTGGTCTGGCAACCATTGATGATGAAATCTTGGTGCTGCAACAGCTTCTTGCATCGTCATTCCGAAATCAACAACATTCAAGATGGCTTGAAAAACTGACGTTATAATTGTAGAGCCACCTGGCGTTCCCACAACCATAAACAATTTACCATCTTTCTCTAAAATAGAAGGCGTCATCGAACTTAACATTCTTTTCGAAGGTTCAATCGCATTAGCTTTTCCTCCAACTAAACCATATAAATTTGGTGTACCTGGTTTTACAGAAAAATCATCCATTTCATCATTCAACAAAAATCCTGCACCTTCTACTACAACCAAAGATCCATAGGAATTATTCAAAGTAGTCGTTACAGAAGCCGCATTTCCATCTTTGTCAACAATTACATAATGCGTTGTTTCCATTGACTCTTTACCAATTATTTCTCCCGCTTTAATTGCTGAACTTGGTGTTGCTTTATCAAACGAAAAATCTTTCATTCGATTTACATTATAACTTTTATCCAACAATTGTTTTTGCGGAACTTTTATAAAATCTGGATCACCTAAATGCTCTGCTCGATCAGCATAAACACGACGCTCTGCTTCTACCATCACTTGAATTGTAGAATCTGCCTGAAATCCCCATTTATTAATTGGATAATCTTCGATTGATTGAAATAACGAAACCAATGCAATTCCTCCACTTGAAGGCGGCGGCATCGAAATCACTTTAAGACCTTTATAATTTCCAGAAACTGGCGTTCTCCAAACCGATTGATATTGTTTTAAATCTTCGTGCGAAATAATTCCGTTTCCGCGTTTCATTTCTTTCACTATTAAATCAGCCGTTTTTCCTTCATAAAAACCAGCACGACCTTTTTGTTGAATTAATTTTAATGTATTTGCTAAATCTTTTTGAACCAACAAATCTCCTTCTTTCCAAGATGATTTAGACGTTAAAGCATTCGTTTTTGAATTATATTTTACAAAATCATTATGCTTATTTGTCAGTTCGCTCGCTTGTTGTTTTGTTATTTTAAATCCTTTTTGAGCTAAATTAATAGCTGGCTGAACTAATTCTTTCCAATTTAATTTCCCATATTTTTCATGCGCTTTCACCATTCCATCGACTGTTCCGGGTACTCCTGCAGCAAATTGTCCATACAAACTAAGATCAGTAATTGCATTTCCATTTTTGTCCCAATACATATCTTCACTCGCTTTCAAAGGTGCTTTTTCACGATAATCTAACGCATCGGTCTTTCCTTTTGAATCACGATAAACCAAAAATCCACCGCCACCAATATTTCCTGCATTTGGATAAACAACCGCCAACGCAAACTGAACTGCAATAGAAGCGTCAATCGCATTTCCACCTTTTTTTAGAATTTCAACTCCAACTTTTGAAGCTTCGGGATGAGCTGTTACAACAGCTCCATTTTTGTAAGATTCTTGCGCATTCAACTGAATAATCGCGAAGAATGAAACTATAATAAATGATATTTTTTTCATAAAATCGATTTAAACAAAAATACCAAACCTTCATCAATTACGACAAAGATTTGGTAAAACATATAAACTATTTAAATTATAAACTTAATGATAAACGAGCGAAAGCAAAGCGTCCTCCTGTTCCGAATTGTTGTCCAGTACGTGAATACACAAAATATCCTGCTCCTCTATTTCCTCCAATTTTCGTTTCATCAGGATAGATATCAAACAAATTATTTGCTCCTATTGTTAACGAAATATTTTTGTTGAAAGCATAACCAAAACTCAAATCTGTTACAACTTTTCCGCTAAATGTTTGCGAATCGGCCACCGTATTTGTCGCTGCATCAACTTCTCCAAAATACACGTTTCTTAAGTAAACATTCCATTTATCCAATGAATAATTCATGGATAAATTAATTTTTGTACGAGGTATAGCCGATTCTAAATAAATACGACTTGAACGATCAAAATAAGTAGACTCTTTTCCTTTCAATAAATCGGAAGCATGTACATCACCCACAACATTTGTCTTGCTAAAAGTCGCCGATAAATCTCCACGTAATTTTCCTGCTCCCAAACGATCTTGATACGTCAAAACAACATCTATTCCTTTCGTTTCGGTATCAATTGCATTTGCGAAGAAACGAGCTGAAGTTGCATTTGCTTGTTGCAATAATTCGTAAATCTCTTTATCTTGTGCTGATGCATTTGCTGCATTACTTCCTGTGAAAGATCCTGTGTAAATGATTCGGTCATCAATTCTAATGAAATATCCGTCAACACTCAATTTGAATTTTCCCCAATTTGCCGTAGCTCCAGCCGAAACTGATTTCGATTTTTCTTCGTTCAATTGTGGAATTCCTAATAATTTTGCAGCACGACTATCATTTGTAAAAGTTCCTGAATTAGAAATTGCTCCATCTAAGAATAAACTTGATGTTGCACTAAAATATAATTGATGTAAAGATGGCGCTCTAAATCCTGTACTTGCTGCGGCTCTCAACACATAGTTTCCTAATTTGTATCGAGTCGAAATTTTTCCATTTAATGTTGAACCAAAATCTGAATAATCTTCATAACGTAACGCAGCAGCCACTAAGAAATCTTTCGTAAAATTAAATTCAGTATCTAAATACGCCGCAACAGAATGACGATTTGCATTGACTTCATTCGCTGGTAAAAATCCTGGAAAAGCTTGCGCTCCACCTGCTAAAGCAGTACCATTTACAGCGAATAATGTATTGATATTTCCATTAAAATCTTGTACATAAATTGGCTTTCCATTTCCGTCTACACCAATTTGACGAACTTTACCATAATTCGCATAAGATGACTCTTCACCTCCTACAATTTGATAATTTTCATAACGAAATTCTGCACCAAAAGCGACATTAATTCCAGCTAAAACATCATCAAAAAAACGCGTAAAATCCAGGTTGGTTGTATTCTGCGTAAAACGATATCCACCAGCTTCAAAAGATGTTGGTGAAGATTCTTTCATCGATGCGTTAACTGTATTTTTTACTCCAAAATCGATGGTATTATTTCCGTATGTGTTCGAAAAATCAACTTTCCAACCGTTAATTTCACTACGAATTCCCGCTGCTAAAGAGCGATCGTAATTATTGGTTTGAATCAATGGTAAAAATCCATTTGGATAAATTGACGCAACAGTTTGATGCAACTGAGCAGGCTGACGACGAAAGGCTGCTGATTCTCCTAAACGATAATTTAATCCTCCAAATGCATAAATTTCGGTTTTATCTGAAACTGGGAAAAGTGAATTAATAAAAATCGCACCTCCTTCATTTTTTGATTGTCCAATACGCGAAACATAATCAGCACGCGTTTCTCCACGGCGGGCTAATTCCTCCTCTGTAATATCTTTTCCAGTTGGATTTGGATATAAATCTGGTCGATTATAATCTGAAAAAATTGTTCCTGTAAATTCTTTTTGACGATTGAATGGTTGACGCTTGTCGTAAGAACCTGCAACATTTACAAATCCTCCTTTTTCTCCAACTTTTACACCATAATTCACATTCGCTTGAAAAGTTTCGCCATCAAAATTATCTTCTGCATTTTTCGAAAGATTTCCTCCATACGAAATTGACGCGCGTAGTTTATCTGTCGAATCTTCCAAGACAATATTAATCACACCTGCAATCGCATCAGAACCATATTGAGCCGCGGCTCCATCTCGAAGAATTTCAATTCGTTTAATTGCAGAAGTTGGTATTGCATTCAAATCTGTACCGACAGAACCTTTACCAAACGAACCATTAATATTAACCAATGATGTTGTATGACGACGTTTTCCGTTAATCAAAACTAATACTTGATCTGGTCCTAAACCGCGCAAAGAAGCAGGATCTATATGATCTGTTCCATCAGAAATAACTTGCGTATTCGAACTAAAAGATGGTGCAACATAATTTAAGATTTGATTCAACGAAACTTGTCCTACATCTTTTGTAACCTCTTTAATATCTATCACATCAACTGGCGTTGAAGAATCTAATTGTGTACGTCCCACTGCGCGCGAACCAATTAAAACAACTTCGCTAAGATCAGTCTCCGAATTGATTGATTGTAAAAAGAAATCTAAAGAAACTTCATTTTCATCAAGCACATTAATTGTTTGCGTCGTTGTTGGCTCACCTATTTTTGAAACAATAATTTCATACTTCCCTGGTTCTAACGTTAGTTGATATAAACCATCTGCATCTGTTGTTGTCGTGATATTCGTTCCTTTTACATTAACCGTTGCTTGATCGATTGGTCCATTTACATCTTCAACCGTACCTGTAACTTTGGTTTGAGCAAATAAAAATGTTCCACCAAAAAGAGCAGTGAGAAAAAATATTTTTTTGAGTGAGTATAATTTCTTGTTCATATTTACAATTTTAAAGTCTAGCAAATTTATAGACTTTATAGAATATAAAACAAGTCGTTTTTAAATAAAATAAAAGAAAACTTTAAATTAATGTTAAACAAAAATTCTATTCTAAAAATAAAACTAATAATAGAATATAATTCTATATAATAAGTAGAGTATTGATTTTTATTAAATAAAATTTCATAAAAAAAGGAGCTCAAATTGAGCTCCTTTCTAAAATATTTGTTGAGAATTGATTATTTCAATTTCTTTTTAACCTCTACAGTTTCGTAAGCTTCGATAATGTCACCTACTTGAATGTCGTTGAAGTTTTTGATGTTAAGACCACATTCGTAACCTTTACTAACTTCTTTCACATCATCTTTGAAACGTTTCAATGAAGCTAATTCACCATCGTGAATCACAACTCCATCACGAATGATACGAATACTAGAGTTTCTATAAACTTTACCGTCTAAGACCATACATCCGGCAATAGTACCAACTTTCGTTACTTTGAATGTTTCACGAACCTCAATATTACCTGTTACTTGCTCTTTCAACTCTGGAGATAACATTCCTTCCATCGCTTCTTTGATCTCTTCGATCGCAGCATAGATAATTGAGTATGTTCTAATTTCAACTTCTTCTTTTTCTGCAATATCACGAGCAGATCCACCAGGACGAACATTAAATCCAATAATAATCGCATCTGAAGCAGAAGCTAATAATACGTCAGATTCTGTAATTTGTCCAACTCCTTTGTGTAAGATGTTAACAATAATTTCTTCTGTCGAAAGTTTTTGTAAAGAGTCTGTCAATGCTTCTACAGAACCATCCACGTCCCCTTTCAAGATAATATTCAACTCTTTGAAGTCTCCTAAAGCAATACGACGTCCAATCTCATCAAGTGTAATATGTTTTTGTGTACGAATAGTTTGCTCACGTTGTAATTGATCTCTACGAGTTGCAATTTGTTTCGCTTCGCGTTCATCTTCGTAAACTTTGAACTTATCACCTGCTGTTGGCGCACCCGCTAATCCTAATATCGTAACTGGTGTTGATGGTCCAGCAACTTTGATATTGTTACCACGCTCATCTAACATTGCACGAACTTTACCATGGTGAGATCCTGCTAATACATAATCTCCGATGTGTAATGTACCTGTTTGTACAATAATTGTCGAAACATATCCACGTCCTTTATCTAATGCAGCTTCTACAACTGTACCAGATGCTTTACGTTTTGGATTCGCTTTAAGGTCTAATACCTCAGCTTCTAATAATACTTTTTCTAATAAATCTTCTACTCCTAAACCAGATTTAGCCGAGATTTCTTGAGATTGGTAAGTACCACCCCAGTCTTCAACTAATAAGTTCATTTGAGCTAATTGCTCTTTTACTTTTTCTGGGTTAGCTGCTGGTTTATCAACTTTATTGATAGCGAATACCATTGGTACTCCAGCTGCTTGAGCATGAGAAATTGCTTCACGTGTTTGTGGCATGATTTGATCATCGGCCGCAATTACAATAATTGCAATATCCGTTACTTGAGCACCACGAGCACGCATCGCTGTAAAGGCCTCGTGACCTGGTGTATCTAAGAACGCTACACGCTTACCACTTGGCAATGTTACGTTATACGCACCAATGTGTTGTGTAATACCTCCAGACTCACCAGCAATTACGTTTGCTTTACGAATATAATCTAATAAAGATGTTTTACCATGGTCAACGTGTCCCATTACAGTTACGATTGGCGCACGAGTTACTAAATCTTCTTCGTTATCGATTTCTTCTTCTTCAGTTGAGATTTCTTCTTCAGCATTAGCAAATACTGCTTCGAATCCGAAATCATCTGCAACTAATTGAATTGTATCCGCTTCAAGACGTTGGTTCATGGTAACCATGATTCCCAATGACATACATGCAGAGATAACTTCTGTAACAGAAACATCCATTAACGAAGCTAATTCGTTAACCGTTACAAATTCTGTTACATGTAAAGTTTTGTCCATGTCTATTGCTTCTTGCTCTTGCTCAGCAAACTCACGACGTTCTTTACGTTTGTCTCTTCTGTGTTTAGCCCCTTTAGATCCTTTTCCTTTGTTAGTAAGTTTATCTAAAGTGTCTTTAATTTGTTTTTTAACATCTTCGTCAGAAAGTTCTACTTGAGGAACTCTTGGTCCACGGTTGTTTCCACCTCTAAAGTTTCCACCACCTTGACGATTTCCACCTTGACCTCCTGGGCGATTTCCTCCTTGTCCTTGACCTCCTTGACGGTTGTTATTATTTCCTCCTCCATGGTTGTTATTACCACCTTGGCGGTTATTATTATTTCCTCCGTGGTTGTTGTTACCACCTTGACGATTATTATTGTTTCCTCCGTTTTCTCCAGCTTTTGTTACATCTTCTGGTTTAACGTTTTTCTGGATACGTTTGCGCTTTTTCTTGTCAGCAGCGTTATTAGCACCTTTTTGATTCCCTTTTTTATCGTCAGTTTTTTTCTTATCAAATTTAGATAAGTCAATCTTTGCACCTGTAAAATTAGGTCCATCTAATTTTGTGTAGACAGTTTCAATTTTTTGAGGTTCAACTGCTGCTACTTCTTCAATTTCTTCTTTCTTCACTTCAGGCTTCGCTTCCGTTTTTATTTCAGGCTTTTTAACCTCTTCCACCTTTTTAGGTTCTTCTTTCTTCACCTCTTTTTTAACTTCCGCCTTCGGTGCTTCCGCCTTTTTAGGTTCTGCTTGCTCTTTTTTAGGAGCTGGAGAATCTTGCTTTTTAGGTTTACCTGTATTATTTATTTTATCAAGATCAATAACTTTTATCACTTTCGGTCCTTTCGGTTCCTCTTTTGATTCAGTTTTAGGTTCAGCTTTTGGTGCCTCCTCTTTCTTGATTTCTTCTTTCTTCACCTCTTCTTTTGCCGCAGGTTTTTCTACTTTGGCTTTAGGTTTCAAAGCATCTAAGTCTATTTTTCCAACAGTCTTTGGTCCTTCCAATTCAACTTTCGTCGTTTCAATGATTTCAGGTTTCTTTTCTACTGGTTTTTCAGTTGCAGCTTTTGCCTCTGCTTCTTTTTTCTCAGCGGCTTTGATATCTGAAATTTTGTTAATGACTACTTCACCGGAAGCTTGCTTTTGTTTAGCATCAGATCGGAACTCATTAACTAAAATATCGTAAGTTGGCACGTCGATTTTAGAGTTCGGATTTTTTTCAACTGTTGTACCCTTCCCTTCTAAAAAATCAACAGCTCTATCTATTGATATATTTAATTCTTTTAATACTTTACTTAATCTTATTGTTTCCGACATATGAAGCTAATCTCTTATTTTAATGTTTGCAAATGTATGAATTGTTTATGACTTGAGAATGAATTAATCTTCAAACTCTTCTTTTAACACACGGATTACGTCTAAGATCGTCTCTTCTTCTAGATCCGTACGTTTAATTAAATCATCAACATCTTGTTCTAAAATACTTTTGGCAGTATCTAACCCGATAGCACTAAATGCATCGATTACCCACGCATCGATTTCGTCTGAGAATTCTGATAATTCTACGTCTTCGTCTTGGGCTCCTTCTCTGAAAATATCAATTTCCATTCCAACTAATTTAGAAGCTAAACGAACATTGTAACCTCCTTTACCAATTGCTTTCGAAACTTCGTCTGCATTTACGTAAACTAAGGCTTTGTTTTCTTCTTCATTAATTTCGATATTCGAAATTTTAGCTGGGCTTAAAGCACGTTGAATAAACAAACTCATGTTATTTGTGTAGTTAATTACGTCGATATTCTCGTTACGTAATTCGCGTACAATTGAATGGATTCGAGATCCTTTCATTCCGACACAAGCTCCTACTGGATCGATACGATCATCATAAGATTCTACTGCAACTTTTGCTTTGTCTCCAGGGATACGAACTACATTTTTGATTGTAATTAATCCGTCTAAAATTTCTGGAATTTCTTGTTCAAATAATTTCTCTAAGAATTTTGGTGATGTTCTAGATAAAATAATTTGAGGTTTTGCTCCTCTTAATTTTACGTCATCTACAACTGCACGTAATGTATCTCCTTTTCTGAAAAAATCTGATGGTATTTGATTTTCTTTTGGTAAAATCATTTCGTTTTGTTCGTCATCCATAATAATCACTTGTTTGTGACGTACATAGTGGATTTCTCCCGAAACTACTTCTCCAATTAAACCTTTAAATTTCTCGTATAAATTAGAGTTATCATGCTCCATTACTTTAGAAACCAATGTTTGGCGTAATGTTAAAATCGCACGACGACCTAATGCTTCGATCGGAATTTTTTCCGATACTTCTTCACCTACTTCAAAATCTGGCTCAATTTTACGTGCTTCAGATAATTCGATATCTGTTGCGTCGTCTTCTGAGAAACCGTCTTCTACAACAATACGGTTGTGCCAAATCTCTAAGTCTCCTTTATCAGGATTTACAATAATATCAAAGTTATCATCTGTACCATATTTCTTTTTCAAAACACTTTTCAGGGTTTCTTCTAAGATTGCCATCAGCGTAATACGGTCGATGTTCTTATCGTCTTTAAAATCTCCAAAAGATTCAATTAATGCAAGATTGTCCATTAAACTTTAATTTTTTTAAAAGGTGACTTTTATAATCGCTTTCTTAATGTCAGCGTAATTTATTTTTTCTTCGTGTTCTACTGTAATTTTTCCTTTTCCTACAGGTTTTGGTTCGCGTGCTTCCCAAAAAATTGTAACACCTTCTTCATCGGCTTCTACAATTTCGCCTTCCATCACTTTGTCATTTAATGTAGCTTCTAAAGTTCTTCCTACATTTTTAGCAAATTGACGTGGCATGGTTAGGTTACTTCCTACACCAGGAGAGGAAACCTCTAATGCAAAGTCACATTCTTCTCTATCAAGATTATGCTCTACATGTCGGCTTATTCTTACAATTTCTTCGACTGAAAGACCTTCGTCTCCATCTGCTAAAATTACAATTTTATCATCTGGAGTGATTTTCCAATCGATAAGAAACAATGACGGATTTTCCGCAATTGCTTCGTCTATCAGCTGTTTTACTTTACTTGAATCCATATACAACGAAAAAGAGAGCTATAACCAGCCCTCCTCCATTTATTCCTTTAAATTCTTTGCAAATATAGGTCATTTTTTTTTATTGACCTAATTTCAACCATTTAATCTGATTAATTCATCAATTGATATACAAATATTCCGATAAATATTAACGTTAAAATAATGTCGTAACCTGTTGTTAAAATAAATCCTACAAAAGATCCGAAAGCAGATTTTAATGCAACTTTTGGCGAAGCCGCAGTAAAAATTAATTCGCCTAATAATGCTCCCAGAAAAGGACCTACAATAAAACCAATTGGTGGAAAAAATAATCCGATGATTAATCCGATAATAGATCCCCAAATTCCGTATTTGGTTCCACCTAATTTTTTGGTCATGTAAGCTGGTAATAAATAATCTAAAAGCGCACCTAATAACACAAAAAGTCCTGCAATAATTATCGTTCCCCAATTGTAACTACAATCACCACTGAATTTGAAAACCAATAATCCGACCAATGCCAAAGGTGCTCCTGGTAAAACTGGCAAAACAGTTCCGACCAAACCAACAACCAATAAAATTCCACTAATAAGATTTAGTATACTATCGTTATCCATTATTTTAGTATTTTTAAAACTGTAACTTTGCACAAACAAATCTATTTAAACTCAATTCACAGCTTATGCAAGATAAATCTTTTTATGAAGAATTTTCTGATGGTGTAAAATTTTTTTTCAATCAATATTTCAAAATTGATTTGTCTGAAAATCTTTTTAATTTCTTAGAAATTGTCTCTTGGATAGCTATTCTTTTTGTGTTAGATTTTGTGCTAAGAGCTATTATTCTTCCGCTTCTAAAAAAACTGAAAAATTTCACCGAAAACGATTGGTTGAAGTTTTTGTACAAAAACAAAGTCTTTGTTTCAGCTATTCATCTCATTCCAATCAGTTTTGCATTAAGCATGAATGTTATTTTGTTCAAGAATGAAGGAAATATTTTTCATGTTGTTCAACGCATTACACAACTTATTTCATTAATCGTTTTTACGCAACTTATTTTCCGAGTTATCAATACAATTATTGATGTGTACAACGAAGAAAATAGTTATACAACAATTGGAGTGCGAACTTTTGGACAAATGTTGAAGTTTATTATCACATTTTTTGCGATTATTTCTGGAATAATGATTTTGTTTACGGTTGATAAAAACACAATTATTACCGTTCTCGGAGCTTTAACCGCAGCTGTTTTATTGATTTTTCGTGATGCAATTTTCGGATTTGTTTCTGGTTTGCAAATCTCCTATTCTAAAATTGTAAAAGTTGGCGATTGGATTACCGTTTCCAAAGGCGATATTGAAGGAACAGTAAAAGAAATTAACATCAATTTGGTGAAAATTGAGAAGTTTGATAAATCTATTGCAACGGTTCCAACTGTAGATTTGGTATCGTCTCAGGTAACCAATCATATGGCGATGTTGGCAACTGAAACACGTCAAATAAAACGTTCTGTTTCGTTTAATGTAAATTCGTTTCAGTTTTGTAACGAAGAAATGTTAAATCGTTTCAAAAATATTACTTTAATTCATCATTATATTCAACAAAAACGTCACGAAATCTCTATCTATAATCAAAACATTGAAAATTCTGATTTAGATATTAATGGTAAAAACTTAACCAATATTGGTGTTTTTAGAATTTATGTTGAACATTATTTAAAAAGTTTGAAAACAGTTTCGCAAAATGATCCAATTATCGTAAAACAATTACCTGTTTCTCCGCTTGGAATGCCCTTAGAAATTGGATGTTTTACAACTTCGGCAAGCAATTTGGAGTTTGAAAGAATTCAGTCTGATATTTTCGATCATTTGTTAACAGCTTGTCGTAAATTTGACTTAGAAATTATGCAAAGCATTTCGCTTTCTGATATAAAAAAATTATAATATAAAATCATGACTAAATTAAGTGTTAATATAAATAAAATTGCTACAATTCGTAATGCGCGTGGTGGAAATACGCCAAATCTTGTAGAAGCGGCAATCAAAATTCAGGAATTCGGAGGACAAGGAATTACGATTCATCCGCGTCCAGACGAACGTCATATTCGTTACCAAGATGTCTACGATTTGAAACCTGTTGTAACAACTGAATTTAATATTGAAGGAAAACCGATTGATAGTTTTATGGAATTGGTTTTAAACTCAAAACCAGAACAAGTTACCTTGGTTCCTGATGCAGAAGATGCGATTACATCAAACGCTGGTTGGGATACAATCAAACATTTTGATTATTTAACAGATGTGATTAAAACGTTTAAAGATGCTGGAATCAGAACTTCTATTTTCTTAGATCCAAATCCTGCTTTAATTGAAAGTGCTGCGAAAACTGGTGCTAATCGAATCGAGTTGTACACAGAAGAATTTGCGACGCAATACGGTTTAGGAAATCTTGACGCAATTCTTCCTTATAAAGAAACGGCAAAATTAGCAATCGAAAATGGATTGGCTGTAAATGCTGGACACGATTTGAGTTTAGATAATATTGAATATTTTATTCGCGAAATTCCAACAATTGCAGAAGTTTCTATTGGTCACGCGTTAATTTCTGAAGCTCTATATTTAGGTTTAGAAAATACGATACAAGCGTATTTACGTAAAATTGAATTAGCAAATTTGTAGAAAATGGCAGAAATCTTACATAGCAAAATTGTCGGCTCTGGTGAAAAACATTTATTGGTTTTTCATGGATTGTTTGGACAATTGGATAATTGGAGCACATTAGGAAAACATTTTGGCGAATATTTTACAACACATTTGATTGATTTACGCAATCATGGACGTAGTTTTCATAGCGAAGATTCTTCTTTAGCAGCGATGGCACAAGATATCGTGAATTATATGGATGCAAATTCTATTGAAAAAGCACATTTGTTGGGACATTCGCTTGGCGGAAGAATTGTGATTGATTTTGCGATGATTCATCAAAATAGATTAGATCATTTGATTGTTGTGGATATGGCACCAAAAGCGTATCAACCTCATCATAATGCGATTTTCAAAGCGTTGAAATCTGTTAATTTTGATCAAGTTGAAACTCGAAAAGATGTAGAAACGACTTTGGAACAATATATTCCTGAAATTGGTGTGCGACAATTTTTGTTGAAAAACGTTTACCACGCCGATAATGGAAAATATGCTTTTCGATTCAATTTAGATGTTTTAGATAAATTTTACCAAGAAATGGTTGGTTCTGAATTGTTAAAAGGCAAATTTGATGGTCCAACTTTATTTTTGGGTGGTGCAAATTCAAATTACATTATGCCAGAAGATGAAATGATTATCAAGGAACGTTTTCCAAATGCGGAAATCAAGAAAATTGCAAATGCAGGACATTGGTTACATGCTGAAAATCCGAAAGATTTTACAGCAGAGGTTTTGAACTTTTTGTTGAATAAATAATTAAAAAAAGCGAGGCTCAAAATTTGAACCTCGCTTTTTTTTATATCTGATTGTCATTCCGGTCTTGTCGAAGAATCTATTTTTAACTCAATTTATTTTCTCTCAACAACGACCAATAAATCATAGTTGAATCTCGACTCAATTCAGAGAAATTTAGTTTTGTCAAAAGTTTCGTTGAACCAATATTTTCTATCAAACAACAAGCGGTTACTTCTTCTAAAGTTTCTTTTGTAAATGCCCAATTTATCAATTCCGCAGCTGCTTCAGCGGCAAAACCTTGTTTTCTTTCTGCTTCGATAATTCCATAACCAATATCACAACTTCTTCCAACAAAATTATAACCTTTAAAACCAATGTCACCAATTATTTCTCGTGTTGATTTCTTGATAATCATCCACGATTCGAAACCTGTTGGTGCGTCAACTTTAGACAAGTTTACAATAATTCGAGGCAATGTTTCTATTACATCTGCATCTGGCCAACCTTTTCCTCTAACTAAATTTAATTGCTCTAATTCGGTATAATTATTCTGTAATATATTTTCGCAAATGGAAATCGTGAACGGCATCAAAATTAATCGTTCGCTACACAATTCCGTTACTTGTAAACTTTCTAAATGCATAATTGATGAAATTTTATAACTTCAAAATGTATCAACTCATCTTTCATTAATTTTTGAGAAGAATAAATCAACAATTCAATGTTTTTGAATGTAAATCTTACCAAATAATCTCTTCCCTGAAATTTTGATGAAATTACTTTTCCTTCGAATTTTCCATTTTCTGAAATTGTAATTTCTTCTGGATAAATCACAATTTTAGACGAATCAATTCCTAAATCTTGCGAATCATCCAACACATTTACATAACCAAAAAGTTTGGCCACATAAGCTGTTGCAGGAGAATTTCGCACATTCTCGACCTCATCATACTGAATCATTTTTCCGTTTTGCAAAACTAAAATTTTATCCGAAGTATAAAAAGCATCATTCAAATCATGCGTTGTAAAAATCACTGTAATTTGATGCGCTTTACACCAATCCATAATTTTTTCTCGAATGGTTAATTTTAATATTTGATCTAAATTAGAAAAAGGTTCATCCAACAACAAAATTTCGGGTTGTTGTGCCAAAGCTCGTGCAATAGACACACGCTGTCGCTGACCACCACTCAACTTATTCGGAAAAATATGTTTATACTCTAACATTTCAACAACCGTTAACGCTTCGTCAATTTGTTGTTGTTTAAGCTCTAAATCAAAATTACTTAAAAATTTCCCGACATTCTCACCAACCGTTACAAAATCTAACAAATCATAATCTTGCGCTACGTATTTCATCATCTTATGACCTGGAATCAAGTTATAAGCAGGTCCGCGTAATTTTTTGGTATGATAGTAAATTTCTCCTTCTTTAAAATCCAACAATCCATAAATCAATTTCAGTAAAGTTGATTTTCCACTTCCACTTTCTCCGATAATACTTACCACTTCGCCTTTGTTAACTGCAAAATTGATGTTATCGAGTACTTTTTCTTCGAAATCTGGATAATTATAACTGAGTTGTTTTACGTTTAGCACGATTGAATAATTTTTCTTATGTTTGGCTAAGGTATTAGATTTATTCAATATGAAATAATTGTTTAATTATTTCATTTATTGATATAAATCAATATCAACTATTAATTTATATTATAGTTTTGTAAAAGAAAAAATTAAAAAAAGCAATATGAAAAAATTATTCTTAGGATTGGCTGTTGTTTCTGCTGTTGCATTAACTTCTTGTGGAGGAAAAACTGAAACTAAAGCTGCAACTGAAGCTCAAGAAGGAGCAACATCAACTGAAGGAGCTGCAGAATATGCTGTTGATACAACTGCATCTGTTGTAAATTGGAAAGGTGGAAAAACTTTTGACGATATTAACAAACCAGAAGAAGGTCACTACGGAGTTGTAAAATTAAAAGAAGGTTCTGTAAAAGTACACGACGGAGTTTTAGAATCAGGAAAATTTGTTGCTGATTTTGCTTCTTTCGAATCTAAAGATTTAGATGCTGATGCAGAAAGCAAAGGAAAATTAGATGGACACTTAAAATCTGCTGATTTCTTAGACGTTGAAAAATTCCCAACTGCAACTTTCGAAATTACAGGAGTTAAAACTTTAGAAGGTGGAGATTACAATTCAGAAATTTCTGGAAACTTAGATTTCCGTGGAGTTCCTAAAAATGTAACTTTCAAAGCTAATGTAACTGTTGATGCGAATGGTGTAACAATCAAATCTGAAGAATTCGGAATTAACCGTAAAGATTTCGGAATTGCATTCGTAGGTGCTGGAGGTTCTATCATAAAAGACGAAGTTTTATTACAAGTAGATTTATCAGCTAAACCAGCTGCTGCAACTGAAGAAGCTGCAAAATAATCGAATTGAATATTCATAAAATAATAGAAGCCATTTATCTTAGATAGATGGCTTTTTTGTTTTAGAGGCGAAAAAATATAATTTCTCTCATTTTTTTTGTGATAATTAATTGAACTTAATTATATTCGTACTCATAATTAATAACATACATTAACAAAACAATGAAAACAATTAAGTTCTTCCATCCGGATGAAACATTTAATTATAATATTGAAAAATCGTTATGCAAAGTCGTTTTTCAAGGAAATAAAAAATGTTTGTTGGTCGAAATACATTCGACTGATGACTTAGAACACGTAGAAGGCGATTCGTTACAAAACGATTTTCCTCAACTTTCTTTATTTATTGATGATTTTCCTTTGGACGTAGAATCTGTAGAAGAATTAAACGGTAAAAAAGTTTCTATTCCTTACGGTTTTGCCGAGGAAGAAGACGAAGAAGGTGAAACTGTGGAAGTATATTACACAACGTTGAATGTTTCGGAAGAAGATTACGAAACAGTAAACAACGAATTAACTTTTAGTGTAAACGATAAAGGAATTTTGACCTTGAACTGGAAAGGTGAAGTGCAAGATTTTGTAGAAGAATCTGAAAAAGATATTCCTTTCGAAATAGAATGTACATTTGAAGAATTCGAATTCACAGAAGACGATTTTGAATAAAAAAATACGACAAAAACCTCTCAATTTTGAGAGGTTTTTTTAATCACTATAAATTATGAAAAAGTTTACTTTAACTCATCGATTATTACATTGGACAATCGGAATATCGATGATAATGCTTTTCTTAACTGGTTTTTTGAGAATGGAATGGATGAGCAAGAAAAATCTTTCTGCTTTAATTACCAATGAAGTTTCAAAAGAAGGTTTAAACATTTCTGACGCTACTTTAAAAACAATTGGAAGAAGTTCTTTAGAACCAATGTGGCAATGGCACGAAATATTTGCTTATATCGCTTTAGGTCTTTTTGCTGTCCGAATTGTTTATATGCTGGTAAAGGGAATCCGATTTCCTAATCCTTTGAAAGTCATTCAACATCCGAAAAGTTTCAGGGAATAATTTATATGATTTTCTATTTGTTAATGCTAATTAATATTGTGACAGGATTTTATTTAATGTGGGGAAATGGAACTTACAAAGACCCAATGGAAGAACTGCATAAAACTGCAATTTATTGGTTTCCTATCTTTTTTCTTATTCATCTCATTGGAGTTATTATCGATGAAGTCAATAAAAATTCTGGAATTGTTTCTAAAATGATAAATGGTAAAGATTAAAAATAGAAAAAGACACTTTATAAAGTGTCTTTTTTATTTAAACATTTGATATATTTTATCTTTTTCGTAACCTTCGATAGTTACTTTTTGATCAGTACTATAAAATGTATATTCTCTACGATTATCCGTATCTATAATATAATTCGGAAAAGATTTATTTGACCTTTGCATTCTTGCTTCTTTGAGATTTTTTCGATCCTTATTAGACATCAAAAAAGTCTTTTTATCAAGAATCAAAAAGTAATATTCTTTCTCTAAGAAATAATAGCCACTTGATGATTTTACAGTTAAGATTAATTTATTATCCATTACTTGATAAGTTCCTTCAGCAAAATCATAATTAGCATTATTGATTTCTTTACCGTTTTTATCTAACTCTACAATACAGTTATAAAAAACCGACTTGTATTTGAATTGTTGATTATTAAACAATTTCAATTCAAAGTTGCTATGTTTAAAGATTAAAGGAGTCGTCAATACTAATTTATCTTGCGCTTTTGTATTAATTGCAAGTAAAAATAATAATCCAACCAATAGTTTATTCCACAAATCCATATAACTGATTAACAATTATATAAATTTAAAGAAAATTATTTTCCTTTCATAAAAATCCAAGCCAATAAACCCCAACCGATAATCATAAATAGACCTCCAAGTGGCGTAATTGGCCCTAAAAATTTAAGATTTGCGTTCCAATGTTCTGCGAATGACAACAAATAGATACTTACAGAAAAAACAAATGTTCCGGCAATTAAACACCAAGCTGCAGAACGTTCTAATCCGTTATTAAATTGAAAATACATTCCAACAGCTAACAAAACAATTGCGTGATACATTTGATAACGTACTCCGACTTCAAAACTTGCTAATTTTTCGGCTGGTAAAATTTTCTTGAACGCATGAGCTCCGAAAGCGCCTAATATAACCGCCGTCATTCCGTATAATGAAGCAATTGTCAACACAAGATTTTTCATAAATTATCTCTTTTTATTTTATTCAGATTTCTTTTTTCCGGCAACAAAATCTTTCAGATAATATGGCTCGAAATACGCAACATCTTCAAATGATTTTTGGTTAAATTTTTCTTCCGCAACACGAATCATATCTTTTGCCGATGGAAAAGTTTGTATAAACGTAGCATCTAAATGCGCTAAAACTTCTTGACATTTTTCTGCTCCATCACCCACAAAAATAATTTTCTTTCCTTTCAATTCTTCAAAAGAAGTTTCATCGATTACTTTAGCTTCTGTTTCTGTTAACTGATTTCCTTGCTTATCAAACAAAGCTGTATAGACTTCCATTCGTCTTGCATCAATCATCGGAATGATATAATCGACCTCTTGATTCAATTGTGATTCCGCCAAAATTTGCAACGAATTAATTGCCATAAGTGGAATATCAGATCCATATGCAAAACCTTTGGCAGACGAAACGCCAATACGCAAACCTGTGTAAGAACCTGGGCCTTTTGAAACACAAACCGCCTCTATATCTTTCCAATTTATTTGCGCGCCTTCCACGCACCAATCCACAAACTGATTCAGTTTTTCACCATGTGCATAATTTTCATCACTTTCTTCAACCAAACATAGTTGAACGCCATCTTTAGCAATCGAAACCGAACAATTTTTTGTTGAAGTTTCTAAATTTAAGATTGTTGCCATGTTGCAAAGATACACAAGGAAAATTGATGTATAAAGTTTGAATTTATGATTTTAGAATAGATTTAGAAATATTTATTACACTCTGAAACTCTTTTATGAAAATAATTTTCAATAATTTGATTAATATTTTCTCTATTTACTTCATTTAACCTCTATTTTCCTTCCAACGTTATTGGAACGCCAGCATAGAAATCTAATACTTTTTGTTTAAAAATGTAATTGTATTTCGCTTGCAACATTTGCGATTCTGCAACCATCATATCATTACGCGAACGGTTAAAATCGTATTGATTAATGACTCCAGCATTGTAAGATTTTTGTGCAAAATCGTATGAAATTTTCGCATATTTTACCGCTTCTTTCGACGAGTCGTATGACGCATAAGAACTATTTACTTCGAAATACGCAGATTGAACATTTTTCAGCACATCTTGTTTCGATTGTAGAAGGTCAACTTTTGCTAAATCCTCGTTGATTAATGCTTTCTGAATATTAATTTTATAGGAATATTGATTCCAAATTGGAATACTCACACCAACTCCAAAAACGCCTGTTACATTATGTCCTAATTGCTCTAATAATGCATCTTGACGTAATCTTTTATTGAAATATTGTAGATAATTCGTTCCGAAATTGAAACTTCCTGTCACTTTTGGAAATAATGAAGTTCGCGCGATTTGAGTTTCTTTCGCAGCAACATCAATTTGCAATTCGGCATGTTTTACAGAAGGCTGATTTTGATAAGCCGTTTCTACCACATCATCCAAATTATACAATTGAGACGTTACATTATCTGGAATTTTGACATCAGTTACAGCAAAATTTCGGTAATCATTTAATTGCAACAACATCGCTAAATTGAACAATGCACGCTCTATTTCGATTTGTGCATTTACCACTTCACGTGTATTTGTCGCGACTTCAGATTCAGATTGAGCAACAACAGATTGAGCTACTGAACCAGCTTTGAATTTCTTTTGATTTTGATCCAATAATTGTTTCGAAATAGTTAGATTTCCTACTGCAACTTGTTTCAATTCTTTGTTCAATAAAACCGCCAAATAATAATTTGCAACTTGTAACGAAATATCATTTATCGTCATCGCAGTTTGTACTTTCGACGCTTCTAATTCCAAAGCAGCTTTGTCTTTATTCAATTGAACAACTCCACCATTGTAAATATTGATGCTAGATTGTACGCCAAATGAATGCGCAAATTGATAATATCCCTTTTCTATTGTTGGATTATAAGTTCCGATTGTAAAGTTAGTATCTACATAACCCGAAACCGTTGGCAACCAAGCGTTATAGGTTAATTCTAAATTTTTATTAAAAATTTCTTGGTTGATGGTATTCTGTTGAACAGTCAAATTATTTTTCGAAGCATATTCAATACATTTTTCAATTGTCCATCCTTCTTGGGCAAACGAAGGAAGAGAAGTAATAAATAGTAAAGTAAAAAATAATTGTTTCATAGACTATTCTTGTCAGAAAATTAAAGATATAAAATAAGTCGAATTTCTAACCAAAATGTTACGAAATTCGACTTAAAGTTTTTATTTGGTTAAAATCTTAACCTTTAATTTTTGAAGCAATTGCGAATTCTTCTGCAAAAGCAGCGATTCTTTCTGCAACTTCTTTTTCCTCTGTTGCTCTTTCGTAAGAACTAGACATTGAAATTAAAATTTGGTGAAAGAAACGTTTCATATCATCTTGTGTCATTTCTTTTGTCCACAAATCGATACGCAAAGCCTCTTTTGCTTTATCATCCCAAACAGAAAGTAACATTGCTTTTGTTTCTTCGTGACTAATTCCACCGTCTGGTGCATTCCAAGTCATTTTTTCTGGTACGTGATTTTCGTCCAATTCAATCTCTACCGTAATATTTGTTGTTCTCATAACTTCTAATTATTAGTTTATTTCACAAAATGGTAAACTTTACCATCAATTGTTTTTGTTGTATAATTTGTTGAATTATTACTTTCTAAAGCTGGCTTATATTTAGAATCTTTGAAGATTTTTTGACCATCCATATCATCTAACAAAGCTTTCAATTCTACCTTCGGATTCTCTTTCATGTATTGACGAATAATTTGCAAACCAATCCAAGCCGCAATTCTTCCTGGAGAATCTTGTTCTATTTCATTATTAAATTTTGAAAATGGACTAACTGCTAAAAAGCGTTTATCCAAAGAAGCATCTGAACTGAATACATAATTTTGCTCCACAAAAAAGTTCCAAATTTGACCTTCGTTCTCAATACACCACTGAATTTGTTCTGGCGTGTAACCAACTTTATATTCGTCTGGTGTATCTGTTAACAATGCATCTTGCAAAATCAATTTCTTCCCTTCATAAATCATTTTATCAATAAATAATTGATTTCTTGGGCTAAATGTTACCACATCATTCGCAATTGCATCAACAGCTTGAGAAGGCAAACGATTAAAATCTAAATTTGTGCGTAAATAACGTTCTACGCCAATGCTATCATATAATTTATTCTTTGACCCCAAATACGCATCCATCGCAATAAACATCAAGCCAGATTGCTGACTAAACATCACAGGATAATCTATATTTTGTAAACCTGATGAATAGGTATAAACCGTCGGAATTTTATATTCTGGAAAATAAAATTGGTAACGTTGAAACATCGGAGTTAACGATTCATTTAAGTTTTTAAAATCTCCAAAAACCTTTCGAGATTGTCCATAAATACTCAATTCTTCTTTATTACGACGTTGACTTTCCCATACATCATCCGCAGTTTTTGCATCAAAAAAGAAAGGATAATCTTTTCGTAAAGTCGCTAAAGGAATCGAATCGTTAAAAAAATCTTGGCTGATATCATGAATATTCAACTGAACATTTTGTTCTTTGACATCCACTTCCCACGATTTTTCTTTTTTGCACGCAGTAAATAAAATTAAACTCGCAAAAGCTAAGCCATATACAAATTTCATTGCTTGGTTATTTAGCTAACAAAAATAGTAAAATAATCTGTAGTATTTTCAACCCTAATTTTTTTCATAATCTGCTATCTTTGAAATAAATTATTAAACTATGCAAACTGAAAAAGTTGTAGAATATATTGTTTCTTGGTTGAAAGATTATTTGGAAACAGCGCACCAAAAAGGCTTTGTGATTGGAATTTCGGGCGGAATTGATTCGGCTGTAACCTCAACACTTTGTGCGATGACAGGCTCCCCTTTACTTAATTTGGAAATGCCAATTCATCAAGAAAAAAATCAAGCGGATAGAGCAAAACGTCATATTGAATGGTTAAAAAATAAGTTTTCGTCGCCAATCGATTCGATAGAAGTTGATTTAACCTCAACTTTTGATGCAATGGTTTTGGCTTTACCAGAAACGGAAACAACGGATAAAGTGAATTTAGCCTTGGCCAATACACGCTCTCGTTTGCGTATGACAACACTTTATTATTTTGCTGGTTTACACAATTATTTGGTTGCAGGAACAGGAAATAAAGTCGAAGATTTTGGCGTTGGTTTTTATACGAAATATGGTGATGGCGGTGTAGATCTTAGTCCAATTGCTGATTTGATGAAATCGGAAGTGTATAAAATTGCTGAGTTTTTAGGAGTTAATACAGATATTCAAAAAGCAAAACCAACAGATGGTTTGTTTGGTGATGATCGTTCGGATGAAGATCAATTAGGTGCAAATTACGATGAATTAGAATGGGCAATGAAAGCGAAAGAAGCTGGAAAAACTGCAAATGAATTTGAAGGTAGAGAAAAAGAAGTATTCGAGATTTATTCCAGATTAAATCGTATTAACCAACATAAAATGGTTCCAATTCCGATATGTGATATTCCTGAGGAGTTGATGAACTAAGCGGTAAGCACAATTAATTTTTTCAATATAAAAGCAAGCGAAAGGTTGCTTTTTTTTATTTTGATGTGATGTTGAAACGAGTTCAATATGACTTACGTATAAATGTCATTCTGAATAAAACGTTAGTAGAATGAAGAATCGAAGATTCCTCCTAACGTCGGAATGACATTTTCTTAGTTTACACTTGAATAAGTCAAAAAGATAAGAAAAACAAAAAACTCAGTAATACTACTGAGTTTTTTTATGTTGTAAATAATATGCTATTGCGATATATGCGAGGGAGATTCCGGATAAGTTTGCCATTAAATCGACAAAATCAAAACTACGATGAAGTGATGTTAAAATACCTTGCAAAATTTCGATAAGAAAACTTACCAAAAACGGAATTATCATCAAGCGCAGAGTTGTTATTTTGTATGCGACAAATAACAAAATCGTCATCATCCCAAACATTCCACAATGTACAATTTTATCTAAATTATCAATCTCCAAAAAGATTTCTAATTCTTTGATTGTGCTTAATTTCGAGAAATTTTCTTGTGGAAGTAGCGTCAGATAAAACACCAACGCTACATATGCAAAGAATATTATTTTTTTTGTCTTATGCACCAATTAATTCTCCGTAAGCAGCTGCGTCTAATAAAGCATCTAATTGAGAAGCATCTTCAATTTTTACTTTGATAATCCACCCTTTTCCGTAAGGATCAGTGTTGATTAATTCTGGCTCACCTTCTAATTCAGTGTTAAATTCTACAACTTCACCGCTAATTGGCATAAATAAGTCAGAAACTGTTTTTACTGCTTCTACTGTTCCAAATACTTCTTCTTGACCTAAAGTTTCTCCTTCTGTTTCTACGTCAACATAAACAATATCTCCTAACTCTCCTTGTGCGAAAGCTGTAATACCGATTGTTGCTACATCTCCTTCTACAGAAATCCACTCGTGATCTTTACTGTACTTTAAATTGTTTGGAATGCTCATAATGTTTGTTTTATTGTTTTTTTAATTTCCGAATGTAAAGGTAGCACTAAATCCGGCACGAATTTGAGAAATTGGAAAAGCTGTTGAAATTTTATATTTACTCATCATCTGATCCCAATAGAATCTCAAGTTCAAATTCTTACTTACGTTATAATCTGCCGTTATCTTAAACGTCATAATTCGCTGTCCACCTGTAATTTGCGAATCTCCATAAATACTTGTTGGTACGTTTGGATTTTGTACGTCATCAAAGTTATAAATTACTTTTCGAATTGTTGTTTGATTATCTCTTAATGAGAAATCTCCACGAATATTTAAGTCACCTTTGATTGTTTTCTGATTTCCTTGGTAACGAATCTTCATTTTGAAATCTTTGAAAATATACCCAAATCCAATAATATATTCAGATCCATAATCTTCTGTATACGTATAATTTGTTGTACTTAATGATAATAAACGATCTCTGTTATATTGTGCACGTAATTGCATACTGTTACGGAATGTTAAATCCACTCCCAATAATGGTGAAAATGATTCGATCATCGTAACCGCTCCATATAAATTCTGTGTATAGAAGTTTCCGTTTTCATCTTTACCAGTCACTTGTCCACCACCCATAATTCCTGTATCTAACATAAAGTTTGGATTGGACTGAATACCAGTTGTTGTATATGTCGAATTATATGAACTCGAAACCTCAACATTATCAAAATATTTATTAATAATTGGAACAGATTTCAATCCTGTGTACGTTACGCGCCAATTCGGAACTGGAATAGAACGATTGTACCCTAACTTAGACGAACCTGCATCTTTTCCTTGGACTGCCGCTAAAAAGGCTGGTAAAAGTACATCAGAACTTCTTGCATTAAATCCTTCATAATAACCCAATCCATCAACATTTCCACTACCTCTTTTCTGTGCTAAACGTCCAGAAATAGTTTTAGTATTTGTTAGGAATTGCTCAAAAATTGCATCTCCATCTTTGAAAGCTGTTTTGATATTAACAGTTGAAATATTAAGATTTGCTAATTCATCGATGTAAAGATTTTCGACTGCTAAATTAAATCCTGAATGATAAATACGACGATCTTTTGTGCGTTTTGCATTCAAATCAATTCGTAAATCTGGAATAGGCTCAATTAAAGCAGTTCCATTAAAATCAGAACCTTTTGTAATTTGATACGCATCTGTCATCAATTCATCACCAACAATCAATCCTCTTTCGACTAATTGTCGTTTGATATCGAATTGCGTTCCATAAACAAAACCTAAAGTTGGTCCATTTTTACCATCAACACCAAAGAAACCTGGCTCATACAATAATCCTGGAATTACAGCTCCATTTGTCTGATTATACGTAAAATTAGCACGCTTTAGTGATGATAAAACCATCCAACCATAATCTTTTGCTGTAAATTTATGTTTGAATTTATAAGCTGATTTCTTATTTGTACGACGTTTTTTAGCAAATAAATTTGTATAAACTGTATTCAACGAATCTATTTCTGCTCGACGTCCTTTTAAGATCGAATCGTAACGTTTATATCCTTTAAATTCTGGATAAAATTTTGCAAAATCTAAATCTCCCATCAAGTTGATCGAATTCGAGTTTTGAGCTGTACCTCTACCTAAATTCGCAATTCGTGTTGATGTAGAACCATCAGGATTTGTAACTTCTGTCTCAAAATTTCTGTAAGCTGTAGAAGTTGCAATCCAGTTATAATTCGAAGTAAATCCAGCTTCAACATTCATCCAATTTAAATATGGGAAGAATTTTAAAGGTAATTTATAATTCACCTGAAATTGTTGATCATACTGAACTGGACGTCCAATTGTGAACATATTTTGCCAAATCATATCTTGATCTGCACGCTGGAAAGTTGTTCCATCATTCAATGTCATTGTCGAAGATGTTAAATCTAAACGCAACGATTTTGTCAAATCAAAACCTAAATTATATTGCCAATTGAACAAGAAATTGTTACTATATGTCGGACGAATTAAACTCGATGAGCTTCCTCCACCTAAATATTGACTGATATCTCGATATTGTCTTTCACTGTAGGTACGCGCAATCTCTGTACGGAAAGAGAAACGTGTTGGCAAAGGATTCACATTAAATTCACGAATAAATTGTAAATATTTTCCTGATTCCTCTTTTGGTTGAACCGCACGCCATTTTTTGAAAGGCTCGTACGATTTTCCTCTAAATCCGTAATTATAATTAATCGACGCTCTTAATTGTTGGTTGATGTTATATTGCGTGTAAATATCACGGTAATAATTATCCGAATACATCATCGAAACTGAAAAGTTAGATGGATCATAGAAACGAACAGGGTTGTTGTTATTTGTTGATCTAACTTTTCGAATATTATTAAAAGCAAAACTTTTGAACTGCGTATAAGTACGAACAACTTTTTCTAATTCAGCTTTATTAGGCGCTTCATCAAAAATAATATCATTGTCTAATGGATTATATTTTGGATCGACAAAACTTTCCTGAATTGTAAAATCGAACGGAATTTCCATTCCCCATTTCTTTGGTAAGAATTTGTCTAATTTTACTTGTGCATTCAACGCATATTGTAATGATTCGTCCTGATTACGATTTGCAGGACCTTGATCTATCGCACCAAAACCTACAGAACTTGTGCTTCCAGAAACTTGTACATTCGCAAAATCACCTAAATTGAACTGCACATTTGCTGAAGCTGCATAACCACCTTGGTTATCAATTTCGCTTAAACGAAGTTCATTTACCCAAAGTAAAACTTCTTTATCAGACGGTCCAGAAGTGTTACGAACCCCAATCATAATTGAAGAGACATTACCCAATGTTGGACGACCTTTTACATAAACCGTTTTGTTTGGATTCTCTTGATCAAAAGCAAAATTGAAACGTTGCAATGTACTGAAACCATCAGCATCCCTTTGTTTTTTAGCATCTGTAAACAAATCTGTATTCAGATCGATAAAGTTTTCATCTGGCCAAACTGTGCTTTCTGTTGCAGAACTTTGTGGCGTATATTTCAACGGCATTTCATATTCATAGTAATTATCTGTATAATCACTACCTACACGAATAAATAATTTTGTACCATTATCAATCGCATTTGACGCTCTATCTAATAAGTTTTGAGCAGATACAAACATTTGCAACTTTTTGTATCGACGCAAATCTAAATTTGTATTCTTAAAAATAGCTTTTGAAGTACTTCCTGGTTTAAACTTCGCCTTCAATGTCATCGAAGCTTCGTTCTGAGATTGATATCCCGTTGTTCCTTGAGTTTGTTCACGATAAACTCCAGGAGGAATCATATAACGAGGACGATCTGTACCATTTCGTTCGATACTTACCTCACCAATTTCTAAATCATCAATATTTTTATCCTCCTCATAACCTTCTTGATTACTAATGATATAAGGATAAATGTTTTTTGTATAACGACGCCATTCAGAACGAACTAAATCAAAAGTACCAAAACGTAGAGTTGTTTCTTCCTCGAAACCTCGCATCACCATACGCATAAAACGAGCAGCTGTTAACACACTTTCTGCTTGTGCAATAGACGCATCATTGTTTAACTCTTCTACTCCATCTCCGTCAAGATCTAAATCAAAGTTATCAACAGGAATACGAACTTGATACCATTTTACATCATGTTTCGTTTTGTCAGGAAATTCTCCCTGAACCGTTTTTCTTGCAACAATAAATTTATTGTTTGGATCTTCTAACGTTTGACGGTTAATTTTTAATGTATACTGATTATAGTTTTCTGTCTGATCTAAATTGAAATCACCATTAATATCTTCTGTATCTGGCGTTAAAGATGATGCATGTAAAGGATTATCAGTTGAATTATTTCCTTGTGGATTTCTGAAATAACGGTAACGATCTTGAACCGTATTCCCGATTGATGCACCTCTAAAGCGATCATCTAAGAAGAATAAATAATTATCATTTGCAGGATCTAATTCTCCTGTCACTAAATTATTACTCGTAATTCCATAACGTTGCGCTTCTTCCTCATCTGTTAATCCATTATAACCCAAATCTTGTTGTTTTCGGGCAGCTACATCCGTATCAAAAGCATATAAAATTGGATTTAACTGAGGTGTTAATCCCCATTTAGAAGCAACAGTCGCCGCACCATTTCCAGAATGAGGCAATCCATTTTCGTACATCATTTCGCCGTCTTTTAAGACGTCTTCTGAAACATTTCCTAAATGTACCAATAACTCTCCTTCTCCACCTTTTCCATCTGCATAAGGATCCATCATCCAAAACTCGATGTATTCCACATTCGAATCTTTGAAGTTAGAAACTGAAATAGGACGCATAATTGCTCCCCAGTTTTTCGTATCTACTGCATTTGGATTAACATTATAAGGTCCACGTTCTTGCGGATAGAATGTCATATCAAATGTGCTGATGTACGAATTTGTACCAGCCATTACATCACGTTGATCAAAAAGCTCTTTTAACTTAATGCGACGTGCCATGTGTGTTGACATTTGTTGATCTGTTAAAGGCGAACTTCCTCCCATACCATAAAAACGCGGATCAATAGAATACCATGATAACATACGACGACCATTGTTGAATGATAAATCGTCATTTTTCATTCCATTTGGGAAGAACGGGTGGTAACCAGAAGCAGAATATCCAGCAGGTTTTCCTGGTGTTGATCCAAATTTCCATGAACCAACATCTAATAAACTAATGCGCGATTGTGCATCTTCGAAATCGTCTATATAAGAATAACCTCCTGTCACTTTGTTCATTCCTGGCATCAAATAAGCCGCCTCTGCCTGAACACTAATGTTCGACATTTGGTCCGTTTTGATTCCCGGAATTTTATTTGTTAAACGAGTTAACCACTCAGCTTCTGAGTTATATTGTGTATTAAGTCCAACAATTGTGTTATTCACAGGTTCTGAACCAAATTGTGTTTTTTGCGTAACTGGACGTTCTTGGTAATTAATTAAAGTTCCGCCTAACATAAACTTATCACTAAATTTATGCTCGACATTAATTCCCATGAAACGTTTTTTCTGTAAATTAAATGTAGATTGATTTTCTAAAGAAACATTAATTGGTGCTCCAGAATTTTTCAATTGTTCATTAATGATTTTTACACGCCCCAACTGATAATCTACCGTATAATCTACGCCTTCCGTCAACGTTGCTCCACCAGAAGTTACTTTAACAGAACCTTGCGGCACATTGAAAGCGCCCAACGGAATACCATCTGTCACCGTTCCTTTGTAACGACCTTCTAACGTATAACGATTAGCTAATTTTTCGCCAGAAAGTGTATTTGGTAATTGACGATAAATTTGATTAAAAACATATTCTTCATTTTGACCTTTTAATTTATTGCTCAAATATTTACCAAAAGGTTCAACAGAAGTGAAAATAATATTTCCTCTTTCTGTATCAATTGTTAACCCTGGTTGAAAATCAAATAAACCATCACCTTTACTTCCGTCAGGATTTTGTTGTAATTGTCCGTTCGAATTTAATCTATCCATGTTCAGAACTTGAATTAACGATTGTTCTGAAACAGCAGAATTTGGTAAGTAATTTAATTTTCCAGAAGATTGTTCACCATTATCCTTGAAATTAATATTCATCAAAAAATCTTCACTCGAAACACCATAAGCATTTAACGAATAAATATTTTTCATCATCAAATCCCACATTGGCGAAGCCACATTAACTGCAGAATTTGGTTTGATTAATTTCGCAATAATTGGTTTATCTGTCTCGCTCGACATTTGTCCAACTTTGTATAATTTTGTCGGATCAGAGCTTAACGAATATTGAAACGAAACCGCTAATAAATCTTCACCATCAACCAAAGGCGTATTCAAGGAAATGTATCCTAATTTTGGATAGAAAGTGAATTCGGAAGCATCAAGTTTACGAACATTTTCGTTGACGATAAAGTTTTCTCCATCCTGAAATTGTTCTCCATTGAAAGAATATCCGTTCAAATAACTTCTTGCATCACTAATCTTAGTAAAACCTTGAGAATTAATCTCATTAAATAAGGCATTACTACTATTTTGAGGCGCTGTATCACCTTCTGCAATATCTCGCAAAGCGATAATAGAACGTCTATTCTGTTGATTCCCTCCAGATTTATCAACTTTCCAAACCTCAATATTACTGATATTGATATTACTGTTAACTGCAGGATAATTTGCTAACGCTCTATCGTAACTATTTCTAAAAAATTGACCTAAGAAAAAGTGTCTATTGTATTCATATTTTTCGGCAGCGACTTTAAAATCAGTCATCACACCGCCACCTTGAACCACAATATTTTTAGATTCCGAACGTTGTTCTGAAAAGACAGCCGATACATTTGTACGACCGAATTTAAGATCTGTTCTAACTCCAAAAAGTGATTGCGCACCTGTAATCAACGAAGTACTAAGCGGCATCGAAATATTACCAACCTCTATATTTTGTAGAATATCATCTTCTCCTCCAAATGGATCCAATTTATTCCCCAAAGCCTTTCTCCACTGAAGTTTCATTTGATTTTCGAAGCCAAAACCAGCTTGCGTATCATAATTCACTTTCATCTGAAGATTTTCTCCGACTTTACCCAAAATACTCAATTGCATACGTTGATTAAGATCCATTGTAAGCGTTTGACGGTTTTGTGGCAACAACATTGGGTTATCTATCTTTTGCAAGAAAACACCCAATTCTAAATTTGCATAACCTTGCGGAATCAATGAGATTTCTGATCCACCAAAAATAGTTTCGAAAGCTTTCGATTTCACCTTAAAACTTGGTAAAATACTTCCTTCTTTTTTTCCTTCCTTATCTCCAAAACGTTCTTCACGATAAAATTGATCGTTGGTTTGAGATTTTGTACGGAAATAATTTTTCATGTCTTGATTCTGAACCAAAGTCAGGTATTCTTGACGTGTCAAATAGATAGGTTCGGAAACTAAACTTGTTCCAATTTGAGGATATAAAATATACTGACGCTTTATCGCATCATATTGTACATCGTATTTTATTTGATTATCTAAAAACAATCCACCTTTTTGATCTCGGATAGGAAACTTAAGCGTATCACTTTCCTGAGCCATAACATCGCTCATAGTTCCCATTGCAAAAAGGAAACACAAAGCTGCTATAGTAGAGCCTTTACGAATAGTTTTTGGTTCGTTATGAATCTTCATTAAATTTTCTTCAAGGTTTCTTTTACTAAGAATTCCACGTCTGCATCTGGCTGATCTTGTAGGATTTTGTCCATAATTTTCTCTGCAGATTTTTTAGGAATTCCTAAAACTTCTAAAGCAGATAACGCTTCATTCTTAGATTTATTTTTAACCGAAGTAGAATTAACATCTAATATTAAATTTTGATCCAATTTATCTTTCAAGTCAATGATAATTCTTTGCGCTGTTTTAGCTCCAATTCCTTTTACACTTTGCAATAATCTGGCATCTTCTTGAGCGATTGCAGTTGCAATTTCTTTGGAAGAAAGTGTCGAAATAATCATCATTCCAGAAGCTGGACCAACACCGTTAACACTAATTAATTTCTGAAAAATTTCTCGTTCTAGTTTTGTTGCAAATCCATAAAGTATATGCGCATCTTCGCGAACGATCAAATGTGTAAAAATTGTAACCAATTCTTCGTGTTCTAAAGTAGAATATGTATTTAGTGAAATATTGACCCAATATCCGACCCCATTGCAATCTATTACAGCATTTGTTGGATAAATCTCGATTAATTTACCTCTTAATTGTGTTATCATTTTGACGTTTATTTAGTTACACTACATATAGTGATAACGTCAAAAATACGATTTATTTTGTAAGGATGAAAGTATTGATTTTAATGAAAGCCTTGTCAAGATTTAAATCTTAACAAGGCTTCAATTGATTTGAATTAAATATTTTGAGAAATCAATTTTTAGTTTTTTAACGCTTTAATTTTCTCAATCATTCTTTCGGCATTACCGTTGGTTCCGCCAAGGCTGATGGCTTTGTTGTACCATTCTAATGCCAAATCGTATTGCTTGTTAGTTAGATAAGCTTCGCCCAAACTATCAGCAACACTTGAGTTATTTGGAAACTCTTTTACAACCAATTGAAATATTTTTATCGACTCATTTATTTTGCCCGCTCGTAGAAATTCATAACCCAAAGTATTAAGTTCGATTGGATTTTCAAAACTATATTCTTTTTCGGAAGTATTTTTCAGTTGATAATAATTTTCAATCGCTTTATTGACGTCGGTTTGTGCTTCTTTTCTTAAAGCTTGGTAAACCGATTTTTTAGGAATTTCGAATGTTTTTCCTAGCATAATATCTCGAATGACATGTCCCAAATCCCAAACTTTATTCCGACTGTTGGATGCTAAAATGATAACGACATCGTTCTTCATATCATTTAACACCAAAGATTCAAATTTATAGGAAACACCGTTATGACGCTGCAACTCTTCATCTCTAAAATAATCTCCAAATGATCCACCTTGATGGTCTTTTGTGTAGGGATTATTCAATAATGTTTCAAAAGATTTTCTAGAAATTAAACGATTATGATTCATCGCATCAATCCATTTGTACATGTCATTAGTATCCAACCAAAGCCAACCGCTGACAAATTCCATTTCTGGACACCGAACATTATCCATATCATAGCAAGACGTTCGATTTTTATAACCAAATTTCGGATCAAACACGGAATTGTTCATTTTCAAAGGTTTTATAATATTTTTCGTAACAAAATCTTGGAAAGTCATTCTTGTTATCTTTTCAATAATTCTTCTTTGTAAAAAAACATTGCCGTTATCGTATCGGTAATCCTTTCCAGGTTCAAATAACAATGTATCTGTTTTTCTCAAAATCTTCCACGCTTCTTCATCGTTTTTCGGGACAATTAATCCATTTTCTATTCTGGGAATTCCGCTAGCATAATTAATCAAATGTCTGGTTGTTACTTTTTCCGACCATTTCGGCAAATCCAAATTATATTTCGAAATCGGGTCATCAAGCTTAAGTTGACCACGTTCTACCAACATCAAAATCGCAACTGCATTAAACTCCTTTGCAATAGAACCAAAATTGAAAATTGAATTTTTCGTTAAAGATTTTTTCTTCATTTCATCAATAAAGCCAAAGGGATTTTTGATAGATAATTTTTCCTTTTTTGGCAACCAAAACATTTCCATTGAACAAATCTTTTTCGTAGGATTTAGTCATTAGTTCATTAATTTGATTGATTTCTGTTTTTTGTTCAACCGGCTTTTGAGCTGAAAGAAAATTGGAGAATAAAATACTTCATGATATTAAGACAATTATTTTTTTCATTGTAATTATATTTTAAAAACTTTCTGCAAAGCTGATCTAAAAAGCGTTGATACACGACCGATTAAAAAAAATCGAACGCATTTTCAGCAAATAATTTTATTTTACAAAGCTTCCTTTCTGTAATCGGTTGGTGTTTTTCCTGTATATTTTTTGAAGGATGTATTAAACGAAGATTTGGAATTAAATCCAACTTGATACAAAATTTCCAAAACGGTCAACTCTTTTTGAGTGCAATCTTTTAGAATTTGTATGGCTTTTTTAATTCGATATTCATTTACAAAATCAAAAAAATGTTTGTCCATGTACAAATTAATCAAAGCCGATAAATCTTTCACAGGCATATTTAATTGCTCTGCCAAATTCTGAATCGTTAAAGATGAATCGAGATAAGGTTCATTTTTAACCATAAAATCTTTTAATGATTCTATTTGATTATTTTTTTCGACGTCGATTTCTAGTGTAGATTTTTGCTTTGGAATAGCTTCCTTAATCGGTTGCAAATTTTCATTAACTCCTCGGAAAAAATCAGGATTATTTAATGCGACAAATAGATACCAACAAGTACAAACAAAAAAAGAAAAACCATCTAGCATCACAATCCATTCCCTCAATTCGCCGAAACCGTAAGTGAAAGTAATCACCCATCTTATCAATACTAAAAAATGTACAACGTAATATAGAATGGTGATTTTGTAAAGCGCATTAAACTTAGAAATATCAGGATTTGCATAATTTTCGAAATAGACTGTTTTCGATTTTCGAATTACCAAAAATGAAGCAATAAAATAGATTTGAAAAAGAACTTCGAACAGAATATAAAAAAAATTCATTATCGGCGAATCATTCAACTCATTTATGAAACTAATTTTTCCAGCCCTATCTTGAAAATAAATTCCATATGCCATATACAAATTGAACGCAACGAATGGAATAGTGTGCCACAAATACTTCGGTTTTAAACGGAATTTGTTAAAACTAACCGACAAAACATAGAAATAAAATGTTGCTGGAGCCAAATAATTAAAACTCCAACGGAAAGCTTCTAGGTTGATGTAATTCACAGGAAAATCACGCATCAAAAACTTCAATCCATCTGCAGCAGTTGTAAAAAGAAAAAAAGCAAGTAAGCAATTTGAAAGTTTGTGCTTACTTTTTACAGTTACCAAAAACAAGGCAAGCACAAGAACAAGGAAAACTCCTATAAAAGCAGCGATTTCTTTAAAAGTAAATTGGTCCATTTTTGTAAAACAAAATTCAAAAATACTAACGCAATGATTCTTTAATTTTTATGCAATAAAGGTATTAATATTAGATTTAAAAACTTAAAATGTGAAATAAAAAACTCTTTTTCTTGTTGCGAATTATTTGAATAAAAAATGATAATCACATACAATGCTCATCCATTCCATTTAGCTGAAGTGCTTCTTTGGCTGGTGAGATGAAAGGAATGTTTAATTCTAATCCGCGAAGGATAAATAATACACCCAAAATAAGTGTAATAATTGGTAAGATTTTTAAGATAGTTTGACGTTGTTTTACGGATAAAAAATTTCCAAATAAAACGGTTGCAAACATCAAAGGCAAAGTTCCAAATCCGAAGAAGAACATAAACATCGCACTTTTGTAAACTGATCCTAAACCAATGGCAGCTGTAAGTGAAGCATAAACCATTCCGCAAGGTAAAAGGCCATTTAATAGACCAACTATATAAAGTGAGGAAGAATCTTTCTTGATTAAGAATTTACCAAGAGAGAGTTTTACTTTTACCATCAAGGCGTTAACAGGGCGAAGTTGCGTAGCACCATTTTCGTAGAATTTTGGAATCATGACCATAATAATCATCAAAACTCCAATCAAAATACTTAAGTAATTTTGTAATCCAACAAATGAAAATGATTCACCAATCAATCCTAAAATTGCGCCTAAAATTGTATAAGTGGTTACACGTCCTAATTGATACGTCAAATTACGAAGTGTAAATTTTAGTTTGTTTTGAGATTCTAATCCCAAAGATAAAGCAATAGGCCCGCACATCCCCACGCAATGCAGGGACGATGTAAGACCTATGGATAATGCTATGATAACTATTGTGAAATCCATCGAATGGACTTTTTAATCAAATAAGTTTGATTATTTTCTTTCCAGCTTAAAGTTAATTCGTATTCTCCGTCAATTAACTTAACAGAAGGTACTAAGAAATTTTTTCTGTCTGATAATTTGATTGTTGTTTTAACGTCTTTGGTTTCGTTATCATTTCGCATCAAAAAAATATCTCCTTTAAAATCGGCAGCAGTAGTTGCTGGAAATTGAAATAAAAATCCATTTGCTTGTACAATAACTTCTGGTTTTTCGGCTAAAGTATTTGCACGTTTTTCAGCATTTATTTCATCCTGAAAATGAATTTCTTTTTCGTAATAATCCTCGGTTACCATTCCACCTGTATCTCCTGCAAAATATAACAATGATAGAATGAATATCATAAAACATCCCAAAGCAATTGCTACATAATGTCCCCAATTTAACTTCATATGATTAATATTTGAATGGAGCTGAGAAGCTCGTTTCGTATTTATCGATTACTTTTCCTTTTTGATTAACTAAGCCAATCACTACTTTTTCTTTGTACGATTTAACTTCATCCATTGGAATTTTCAAGAAGAATTTTCCTTGAATGATTTGACCTTTTTCCATGTTCAATTTATTTTCGCCTTCATACATTTCTACTTTTGAGTTTTTGTGTGATAGCAATTGAACAGTTACAATTTGATCCGCATTCGTTTTGTTGTACAATGTATACTCGAATTGATTAACGTAGTATTTTCCTTCTACCTTGTAATCTGTTCCAGGAACTTTAAGGTATTTAGATTCTACATCAGAACGAGAGAACAAGAATGCTGTCATTGCTCCAATTAATAATAATAAGGCAAATGTATAAGCTGCTAAACGTTTCGTGAATTTGAATTTTTCTCCACGTTTAATATCATCTTCAGAAGCATAACGAATCAATCCTGTTGGTAAACCAACTTTTTCCATTACTTCGTCACATGCATCAATACAAGCTGTACAGTTAACACATTCTAATTGGATACCGTTACGAATATCAATTCCAGTTGGACAAACAACTACACATTGACCACAATCTATACAATCTCCTTTTCCTTCTGCTTTACGGTCTTCGTTCTTTTTGAATTTTGCTCGACCAGCTGTTCCTTCACCACGTTTGAAATCATATGTTACATTGATTGTATGTGCATCAATTAATACGCCTTGGAAACGTCCGTAAGGACAAACCAATGTACATGCTTGTTCACGAAACCATGCAAAGATGAAATAGAAAGTAGCTGAGAAGAAAACCAATCCAACTAATGTTCCTACATTTTCTGCAGGACCTTCTTTTATTACATCATACAATGCATCAGCTCCAATAATATAAGCTAGGAATACATTTGCGATAATAAATGAAATGATTGCGAAGATGGTCCATTTCAGTAATTTTTTACGAATTTTTTCTTCGTCCCAATCTTGCTTATCTAATCTTATTTGTTTTGCTCTATCTCCTTCTATGGCGTATTCTATTTTTCGAAAAACCATTTCCAAGAAAATAGTTTGTGGACATACCCATCCACAAAATAAACGACCATAAGCCATGGTGAATAATACGATGAAAATAATTGTCGTGATCATTCCTAAAGCTAAAAGGAAGAAGTCTGATGTAAAAAATGGAAAACCAAATAAAATGAATTGACTGTGCAATACATCAAATTTGAACAATGGATTTCCATTAGGTAATTTAAAGAAAGGCGTTAAGATTAATATTGCTAACAATACATAACTTACATACGTCCTATAATTTGTAAACTTACCTTTTGGTTTTTTAGGGTAAACCCATTTACGCTCTCCTGTTCGCTCCATAGTTCCAATGGAAGTACGTACATCTTCGTTCATTTGGCTGTTTTCATCCAAATAATCGTCTAAATTAAATTCATCTTTTGGGTCAGAATTTTGAACACTCATTATAGTGAATTTTAAATATATACAAATTTACGACTAAAAAAGAAAAGAGAGCTTATAAATAAGCTCTCTTTCAATATGATATTTGTTGTAATTATTCAATCAATTACTTTTGTTTCCATGCTTCCATTAAGTCACCTTGAGGAGCAGCTGCACCTTCTGCAACTGTTTTCGTAGGTTCTTTTTGGTTGATGTAATATACATAAGAAGCTACTTTCTCAATTGCTAATCCAGATAACTCTTTACGTTGTCCAAATGCACGCATTTGAGGATTGTGTGGAGATCCATTGTAAACAATGTGATAAATATTTTTGAATAAACTATCTTCTACATGATTCACCCAGTAATCATCAGTTAAGTTTGGTCCAATACCTCCTTTACCACCTTCCATGTGACATTGCACACAGTTTTGCTCAAAGATTTTTTTACCTTGTTCTACAATTGCAGGATCATTAGATTTGTTTACAGCTCCTGTGATATCAATATCATTTGCAACTGCCCAAATACTATCTTGTGCATCTTTGTAAACCATTTCTTCTTCGTATTCTTTGTCCATGTGAGCAAAGTCTGTAAAGCTATATGCCATTACATAAACCACCATAAACACAACACCAAAGTAGAATAATGATAACCACCATTGTGGTAAAGCATTGTCTAACTCTTTGATTCCGTCAAAACCGTGATCTAAGATAATAGATTCTTCTTCTTCGTCTGATTGTTTTTTACCAGCACTACTGAACAATCTTTTGAAGTAACCTATTTTACCATCTTCTAAATATTTAGCTTGTTCTTCTTCAGATAATCTTTTAAATTTCTCTGCTTCAACAACTTTATTTAAAGCATTGATAATTAAAAGCATCACAATTGCAACTGCTAATACTGCCCAGAAAATTCCTTGCGCAAACACATGTTTCAAGTGCTCCAATAAATTGTGCATCATTCCTTGAAAACCTGGTTCTGGCACCACATCTACTGGCGTCACCATTGTAAACGCTAAGATTACTGCTAATAGCGTTAATGGGATAAATATATAAGCCGGGGTACGTTGTCTCATTTTGTATTATTTTTTTCGTTCTCTTCTGGTTCTAAATCTAAAGCTGCTGACTCGCTGTCTTTGTAATACTCTTTTGGTTTTTTCATAACCTTAACAAAAATCGTCACAAAGACTGCTATAAATCCTATTAGGATTAATGTCTGCAATAAAGATGCATACTCATACTGAGAAAGGAATTCTTTATAATATTTTAACATTAGTTACTTGCTGTCTCTACTTGTTCAGCTTTGATATCTGTTCCTAAACGTTGTAAATATGCGATTAACGCTGTAATCTCACGATCTCTTAACGGAACAAACTCTTTACCTTGTTGTTTAGCTTCTGCTTCTTTTTTCGCATATAACTCTTTCAAGTCAGACGCATCTTTAAAGATAGTTTGCTCGATTGCTAAAGCTTGTTTGTTCATAGAAACTTGCATACTGTCAAAATCTTCTTGTTGATAAGGAACACCTAATGCAACCATTGATTTCATTTTATCACGCGTTAACTCACGGTCTAATTTATTGTCAATTAACCAAGGGTAACGTGGCATGATAGAACCATCTGATGTAGAACGTGGATTCCACATATGTTTGTAATGCCAAGCGTCTGGGTTTTTACCTCCTTCGCGGTGTAAGTCTGGACCAGTTCTTTTAGAACCCCATAAGAATGGGTGATCGTAAACAAATTCTCCTGCTTTAGAGTATTCACCATAACGTTTTACTTCGTCACGGAATGGACGAACCATTTGCGTATGACAAGCATTACATCCTTCACGAATATATAAATCACGTCCTTCTAATTCTAACGGAGTATAAGGTTTGATACTTGCGATTGTAGGTACGTTTGATTTTACCACGATTGTAGGAACAATCTCTACTAAACCACCAACTGCTAAAGTTAATACTGCTCCAATTGTCATTACTAATGGAGTTCTTTCAATCCAAGAGTGAACACCTTCTCCTTGTGCACGTGTAGAAGCTTTTGGTGCTAAAGCTGGCGCCTCTGCATCCTCGTTTGCAACAAAGTGTCCAGATTTTACAGTTTTCCAAACATTGATAATCATTAAGATTGATCCTAATAAATATAATGTTCCACCAAATGCACGTAATGGATATAACCATTTTTTAAGAATAGTAACCGTTTGTAAGAAGTTACCATATTCTAATGTTCCGTCTGCTGCGAATTGTTTCCACATTAAACCTTGTGTCCATCCTGCAACATACATAGGAATTACCCAGAATAAGATACCGAAAGTACCAATCCAGAAGTGAGCGTTAGCCATCTTTACAGATGCTAATTTTGTGTTGAATAATTTTGGGGCTAAGTAATAGATCATACCAAAAGCGATAAATCCATTCCATCCTAAAGTACCTACGTGTACGTGAGCAGGAACCCAGTCTGTAAAGTGACCAATTTTATTTAATGTTTTTGTTGCTAACATTGGACCTTCAAAAGTAGCCATACCATAACAAGTTAAGGCAACTACGAAGAATTTCAAAATAGGATTTTCTCGTACTTTATCCCATGCACCACGTAATGTTAATAAACCATTTAACATACCTCCCCAAGATGGAGCGATTAACATGATAGAGAAACCTGTTCCTAAAGCTTGTGCCCAACCTGGTAATGCGGTATAAAGCAAGTGGTGAGGACCAGCCCAAATATAAATAAAGATTAATGACCAGAAGTGGATAATAGATAATTTGTATGAGAATACAGGTCTATTAGCTGCTTTTGGTACAAAGTAATACATTAATCCTAAGATAGGTGTCGTTAAGAAGAATGCTACCGCATTGTGTCCGTACCACCATTGTACTAACGCATCTTGAACTCCAGAATACAATGAATATGATTTCGGAGCCGTTAAGCTAAATGTTACAGGGATTTCTAAATTGTTAAACACGTGTAACATTGTAATTGCAGCCCAAGTTCCGATAAAGAACCAAATTGCTACATACAAATGACGAACACGACGTTTAGCAATCGTTAAGAACATTTGTGCTCCAAACAATACCCAAACTAAAGCGATTAAAATATCAATTGGCCATTCGTGCTCAGCATACTCTTTAGAAGTGTTGTATCCTAAGATAAATGTTACAAATGATAATACAATAAATAATTGCCATCCCCAGAAAACGATCCAGCTTAAAACATCGCTGTACATTCTGGTTTTCAACAACCTTTGCATTGAATAATAAGCTCCGGTAAAGAACGAGTTTCCAACAAACGCGAACACCGCAAATGTTGTGTGAATCATTCTTAATCTACCAAAACCAAGTGTCCCTTGTGAATTGATTAAGCCTTGGATGTTCCCTCCGATTGTACCATCATCCGATCCGAAGATGTATTCTGGTAACGTTGGAAAAAACAACAAAGTTGCAACCAATACTCCAAAGAAAAATGCCATAACTGCCCAAAACAATGTGGCATAAAGGAAATACTTTACGATCTTATTGTCGTAACTAAAAGTCTGCATTTGCATTATGAGTCGATTTTATCTTGTGTTTTTTTATCATCTTTTAACATTCTCACTGCTGGGGATTCATCCTCATCAAATTGTCCTTTCTTATACCCTAAAAAGAATAAAAGAAGGAAAATTGCCCCCAAAGAGACACTAACTAATATCATTAATAATAATATCCCCATAGCTCCACAAAATTACAAAGCCCTAAGTTCTTATCACAATGATTTTGGTCAGAGCAGTATGTATAACTCTAATTTAAAATCAATCTAAATTCCATTTTGTTAATTTATCTGCAATTCGGGTACTTGTCGTTGCAAAAATTAACACTGAAATAGAACTTATTGGCATCAATATAGCCGCTACAACTGGCTGTAAATAACCAGAAACAGCAAAACTAAGTCCAACAATATTATACAAGAAACTGATGAAAAAAGCAATTTTTACAAATTTCATCGTGGTCTTCGATAAGTTCAAGAAATTTGGAATTGCCGAAAAACTTTTTCCATCCAAAATTCCATCACACGAAGGCGAAAAACTATTAATATCCTCAGAAATAGAGATTCCAACTGTACTTTGTTTCAAAGCTCCAGCATCATTCAATCCATCTCCAAGCATCATCACTTTCTTCCCTTCTTGTTCCAATTGTTTGATGTATTCTAACTTATCAGTTGGCGATTGATTAAAAATCAATTTTGCATTGGCTGGAAAAATTGTTTCTAAATATTCTTTCTCAGAATCATTATCCCCAGACAAAACGTGTAACTGATATGTATCCAATTCTTTCAATAAACGATCTAAACCTTTTCGATATCGATTGGTATACACAAATTTACCAAAAACTTCTCCATCAATCGCTATAAAAACTTGAGATTGATTCAATATATTTTCATTAAAAATTGCATTCGTGAAACTTCTCGAACCAACTTTTATTTGATGTCCATCTACATCAGCTTGCTGACCTTTTCCTACAATTTCTTCGTAATTAGAAATCGGCAAATGATCATCAACCGTCAATTTCTTATATAATGTACGGCTTAACGGATGATTAGAATTTCTAATCAATGCTTTCACCAATTGCTTTTGATACTCAGAAAGTTCTTTCCCCTCGTATTGCACTTGCGCTTCATCACTTTCCGTAATTGTACCCGTTTTATCAAAAACTACATCTGTAATTTTCTCCATTCTCTCGACTGTTGATGTATTTTTTACATAGAATTTCTTATTCCCGAAAATACGCATCATGTGTCCCAAAATAAACGGAGACGACAAACCAAGCGCACAAGGACAAGCGATAATTAAGATTGATGTAACAACTTCTAATATTTTTGAAGAATCGTGGAAATACCAATAAACAGCAGAAATTGCTGTAATAATAAGGATGATTAATGTGAAATAATGACTGATTTTATTCGTCAAGGCATTCAACTCAGATTCTTCTTTCTGGAACGCATCATTGTTCCACAACTGGGTTAAATAACTTTGATTAACATCCGAAATAATTTCCAACTCAATTGCATGACCAGATTGTTTTCCACCAGCAAATATTTTATCTCCAGCTTTTTTCTGAATCAAGCGAGATTCTCCCGTTACAAACGAGTTATCAATCATCGCTTCACCTTTCATCAAAATGGCATCGGCTGGAATAATTTCTTCATTTCTAATTAAAATTCGATCACCTTTTTTCAAGTCAGCCAACAAAATTGGTTGTTCATAACCATTTTCTAATTTCGCAACTGCAATTGGATAAAACGATTTGTAATCTCGATCAAATGCCAATGCTTGCATTGTTTGTTGCTGAAACCATTTACCTGTCAACATCAAAAATAAAAGCATCGCTAATGTATCAAAGTAACCTGGCGAAATATCAAAAATGATATCATAAGTCGATTTGAACATAATTACGATAATTCCTAACGCAATTGGCACATCGATATTGATATATTTATTTTTCAGACCTTGCCAAGCCGAAACAAAATAATCGGTAGATGAATAAAAGAAAACAGGCAACGACAACGCGAACATCGTCCAACGAAAATATCCTTTGTTTTGATCTAACCATTGTTCTTTTACATTACCAAAAACTTCGACATATTCTGGAAACGATAAAAGCATAATATTCCCAAAACAGAATCCTGCAATTACCAATTTGCTCACCAAAGAACGATCGACTTTGCTTTTTTTCTTTTTGTCTAATGTTTTTAGATTAATCGAAGGTTTGTAGCCTAAATTTGTAATAAATCTTGCCAAATCACCCAATTTCAAATCCGCATCTCGATACGTAATCTGAACAGTTTTTTGCGTAAAATTGACATTAGAAGATATAATATTTGGATTAATCGTATCCAAACTTTCTAACAACCAAACACACGAAGTACAATGCATTACAGGCACGTAAAAGGAGACAACTGTAACGCCGTCATCTGAAAAATCTACAACTTTATCAAAGATTTCTTTTGTGTTTAAGAAATCAAATTGATGATTACTTTTTCCATCAGGACGTAAACCTGCATTACGATTAAGGTCGTAATAATCTTTTAGATTATTTACGTTTAAAATCTCGTAAACCGTTTTACAACCCTGACAACAAAAATCCTTTTCATCGAACTGAATAACCTCTTCTTCAATTCTTTGACCACAGTGAAAACAATTCTCTTCCATACTATTTTACAAAATTACTTTCCTTTTATCAGAATTAACGTTAACTTTGTATGAATTAAGTCATAACAACAAGATATGTCAGAGTTTAATGAGAATGTAGTATCGATTAAAGCGATGTTTGATAACCCAGAGTCTTTCGGGGTTTTTAGTAAGGAAGAATTATTGGAGTTTGAGCAAGAGAAGAAAATCATCAACCTAAAAAAAGGAGACGAGATTATCCAGGAAGGTAATACACCAAAAGGTATATATTGCGTCATGAAAGGAACTGCTAAGTTGTTCAAAATTGGTTTTAATGGAAAAGAGCAAATTCTACGTTTTATCAACGAAGGTGACATTATCGGTTATCGCTCAATCTTAAGTCAAGAAGTATTTGGTGCCTCTGCAACCGCAATGACGCCAGTTGAAATATATTATATTCCAGAAAAATTCTTCTTAAAATTATTAGAAGTTAATCCAAAATTAGCTTTCAATATTTTACAAAGAATTGCTAAAGATTTGGGAGAATATGCAAGAACAATCACTTATTTAGCACAAAAAACAGTTCGCGAACGTTTGGCTGAAGTTTTAATTTTATTAGAAGGAAAATTAGGAACAGACAAAGACGGATTTATCAACATTTCGTTGACACGCGAAGAAATGGCAAATTTGATTGGAACAGCGACAGAATCTGCAATTCGTTTGATTTCTGAATTCAAAACTGATGAATTAATCGAAGTTGAAGGAAGAAAAATAAAAGTTTTAGATCATCAAAAGTTGACGAAATTAGGTCATGTTATTTTGTAAGAATTTATTCTTGATATAAAATCAAAAGTCGCTCGTTGAGCGACTTTTTTATGCAAACTATTTCAATTTCATATAATAATCTTTGAGAATTGGATCAATTTTTTCGAGCGCATATCTCAACGTTGTTCTTGGCATTTGCAACGTATATTCGTCCAAAAACTCAATCAACTTTTCTTCATTCATTTTTCCCATTTCACGCAACATCCAACCATTTGCTTTATGCATTAAATCGTGTGAATGATTAAGATTTTTCAACACAATTTCAGGAACAATTGAAAATGATTTTTGTTTGATAAAATACATAGTTGATACAGTTGCGATTCGTTTTTCCCACAAATCATCTGAATCTGCCAATTCAAAAAGCAATTCTTCTCGTTTTTGATGAAAACAATAATGTCCCAAAATTTTATAACAACTTGTGTCAACCAAATCCCAATTGTTGATTTGAGAAGTTTGAGCAAGATAAAAATCGATGATATCTTTTCTTACAAGTTCATCTTTTGATTTTTCGTACTTCAAGACCAATATCAATAAAGCTGTTAATCTATATTCGTGAATATTGGAATTCAATAAATTTTTGATGTCATTTAATGAAACTTGTTGATAAAATTCTTTCGCAATCAAACGTTGATTCGGAACAGAAATCCCAAGAAGAATATCTCCTTCACCATATTCTCCTTTTCCAGTTTTGAAAAAACGCATCATAATCTTCGCTTTATCATCGTCCGCTAAATCTTGTAAAGTTGATTTTAATTGCTCTATCATATTTTATCAATTAGATTTTGAAGTTAACAAAAAAAGAGTCCAAAAACTGAACTCTTATTTATTTTAAAATATTAAATATAAATTTAATAACTTTAATGCAAACTTACATTTATGAATTTCAAACACAAGCCTCTAATATTCTTCTTCTTCCTGATTATAATAATCAATGGTCTTATAAAGTTGTATAATAATTTTCCTGAAAATTCAATGGGTCTTTATATTCAAATTGGATTATTATTTATGGTTATATTAATTCTAATTTTTAATCTTAAAAAATCTAAAAATTAAAACTATTACTCTTCCGAATCATTTTCTTCCTCATCGTAATATTGAAAAAGGAAATTATTATAAGGAAAACGTTTCATGTGAATTTCTTTCACTTCTTCATAAACCGTTTTTCGCAAATCTTCTAAATTATCTTTTTCCGTTGCCGAAATAAACAATGTCGGATAATCTGTTTTCGCCATCCACGTACGTTTCCAATCTTCTAACGAATAATTTTCAAATTTCTTTTCAGACAAATCATCTTCATCTTGTTTGATATAAGAAAAATTATCAATTTTATTGAAAACCATAATCGTTGGTTTTTCTTTCGACTCTATTTCAGCTAAAATTTGATTCACAGAATTCACATGATCCTCAAAACTCGCATGCGAAATATCCACAACATGGACCAACAAATCCGCTTCACGAACCTCATCTAATGTAGATTTAAACGATTCTACCAATTGTGTTGGCAACTTGCGAATAAACCCAACCGTATCCGTTAATAAGAAAGGTAAATTACCAATTACCACTTTTCGAACCGTTGTATCTAATGTTGCAAATAATTTATTTTCGGCAAAAACTTCGGACTTCGATAAGACATTCATCAACGTTGATTTCCCAACATTTGTGTACCCAACCAACGCAACGCGTACCAATGCTCCTCGATTTTTACGTTGAGTCGCCATTTGCTTATCGATTCCTTTCAATTTCTCTTTCAATAACGTAATTCGATCACGAATAATACGTCTATCCGTTTCAATTTCCGTTTCACCAGGACCACGCATACCAATTCCTCCACGTTGACGCTCTAAGTGTGTCCACATTCGTGTTAATCGTGGTAATAAATATTGGTATTGAGCCAATTCTACCTGCGTACGTGCATATGAAGTTTGCGCTCGTTGAGCAAAAATATCTAAAATCAATTGTGTACGGTCGATGATTTTTTTGTTGACAACTTTCTCAATATTTTTCAACTGAGAAGGCGTTAATTCATCATCAAAAATAACTGTATCAATATCATATTCTTCGACAAAAGCCGTGATTTCATCTAATTTCCCGCTTCCTACAAAGAATTTAGAATCAGGTTTGTCCATTCTTTGTGTAAAACGTTCTCCAACTGTCGCTCCAGCTGTATAAGCTAAGAACTCCAATTCGTCCATATATTCCGTCAGTTTTTCTTCGGATTGTTCACGTGTAATCAATCCAACTAAAACTACTTTTTCGTATTGTGCTTCTTGTTTTTCTAACATATATTACTGCAAAAATAAAAGAAAGTTTTGGATGTAACCGAACTTTCTATAAAATATTGAGAATTAATCAAATCAATAAAACTCAATAAATATTTGAGTTCTTTTGGATAAAAATAGAAAAAAATAAGGTTTTCATAATTAATAACAAGTTTATTTACTAATTTTCAAAAAATCTATTGTCAATTAAAATTTCCTTTCTACATTTGTTCCGACAAAAAAGTAAAAATGTACAAAAATAAATTACATCATCATCACCATCATACTTGCACTCAAGCGAGCAGATAGTGGTATGTAATGATTTTATCACAATATCTAAATCCCGTTTGAGTAAATCGAACGGGATTTTTTGTTACTTCAAGATTTAATCATCGATTTACTCAAACTTAAAAAATATAAAACATTAAAAATGAGTAAATTAAAAATAGCCATTCAGAAAAGTGGTCGATTAAGTGAAAAATCACTCGAATTATTGAAAGATTGCGGAATTAAAATTTCTACAAGTAATCGAAAATTAAGAACCGAATCTCCAAATTTCCCTATCGAAGTTTTATTCTTACGAGACGACGATATTTCACAATATGTAGAACAAGGCGTTGCTGACATCGGTATTTTAGGAGAAAATGAAGTTTGGGAAAAAGATAAAAATGTCACTCAAATTCGTCAATTAGGATTCGCAGGTTGTAAACTTTGTTTAGCTATTCCGAAAGATGAAGCTTATACAGATTTAAGTTATTTTCAAGACAAAAAAATTGCCACTTCTTATCCACGTATTTTACAAAAATTTTTCCAAGAAAAAGGTATCAACGTTAAGATTGAAGAAATTGGTGGAAGCGTAGAAATTGCTCCAAGTATCGGTTTGGCAAATGCTATTTTTGACATCGTTTCTACAGGTTCAACATTATTAACAAATGGTTTGAAACAAGTGGAAACAGTGGTTGAATCACAAGCAGTTTTAATTTCTAACAAAAATCTCGACAATGAAAAACAAGCAATTGTAGATCGTCTTTTATTTAGAATTGAAGCGGTAAAACAATCTTCTGAGAACAAATATATTTTATTAAACGCGCCCAACGAAAAGTTAGAAGAAATCATTGCTTTGTTACCCGGAATGAAATCTCCAACAGTTTTACCACTTGCCGAAAAAGGTTGGTCATCAATCCACACTGTAATTAAAGAAGATACTTTTTGGGACATCATCGAGCAATTGAAAGCTTTGGGTGCGGAAGGAATTTTAGTACTAGAAATTGAAAAAATGATTTTATAATTTTTGATTGACGATTTACAATTTACGATTGAATCGTAATTCGTAATTCTAAAATCGTAATTCGTAACAAAATGCAAACATATATCAAACCTCAACTTTCAGATTGGTCTACGTTAACAGCTCGACCAACGAAAGAAGCACAAGATTTACAAGAAATAGTTTTAGATATTTTTGGAAAAATTCAAACCGAGAAAGATCAAGCTTTAATTGATTTTACAGAAAAATTTGATCAAGTTAAGCTAACTTCTTTAGAAGTTTCTACTCAAGAAATTGAAGAAGCAAAAACTTTAATTTCTGAAGAATTAAAAGGAGCAATTCAATTAGCAGCTTCTAATATTGAGAAGTTTCACACTGAACAACGTGAAGAAGTAAAAGTTATTGAAACCACAAAAGGAGTAAATTGTTGGAGAGAATCTCGCGGTATCGAAAATGTTGGAATTTATATTCCAGGTGGAACAGCTCCGTTATTTTCTACAACTTTAATGTTAGGAATTCCTGCTAAATTAGCTGGTTGCCAAAATATTATTTTATGTACACCTCCAAATAAAGAAGGAAAAATTCACCCTGCAATTTTATATACTGCGAACTTAATCGGAATTGAAAAAATCTACAAAGTTGGCGGAATTCAAGCGATTGGAACGTTAACTTTTGGAACAGAAACGATTCAAAAAGTGGATAAAATTTTCGGTCCAGGAAACCAATATGTAACTGCAGCAAAACAAGTTGCTCAAAACTTTGGTGTAGCCATCGACATGCCTGCTGGTCCAAGCGAAGTTTTAGTGATTGCAGATGAAACTTCGGTTCCTAAATATGTGGCTGCCGATTTATTATCACAAGCCGAACACGGAATCGATTCACAAGTGATTTTATTAACAACAAACGAACAAATATTAAATGAAACGATTGAAGAAATCAATGCTCAATTAGAAGTTCTGCCAAGAAAAGAATTAGCGACTAAAGCGTTAGAAAATTCAAAAGGAATTGTTTTAAATTCTATCGAAGAATGTGTAACTTTTTCAAATATTTATGCACCTGAACATTTAATTTTCGCTTGCGAAATGGCTGAAAATTATATCGATAAAATTATTAATGTAGGTTCAGTTTTCTTAGGAAATTATTCGTGTGAATCGGCTGGTGATTATGCTTCAGGAACCAATCACACTTTGCCAACTAATGGTTATGCAAAAAATTATTCAGGAGTTTCGTTTGATAGTTTTATCAAGAAAATCACGTTTCAGAAATTATCAGCAGAAGGAATTCAAAACATTGGTCCAGCAATCGAATTAATGGCTGAAGCCGAAGAGTTATTTGCGCACAAAAATGCAGTAACCTTAAGACTAAATGATCTAAAATCGTAAATCAAAAATCGTACATGAATTCATTCAACATAAATAACATCATTCGTCCTAACGTAAAAACGCTGAAAGCTTATTCATCAGCTCGTGACGAATTTCAAGAAATAAATAACGATTTCGTTTTCTTGGATGCGAACGAAAATCCTTTCAATAATGGATTGAATCGTTATCCTGATCCTTTACAACGTAATGTAAAATCGATTTTAAGTGAAATCAAAAACTTTCCTGCAAATCAGATTCTATTAGGAAATGGAAGTGACGAAGTGTTAGATTTAATTTTCCGAGCATTTTGCGAACCGAATCAAGATAATGTTATTGCGATTTCACCTTCCTATGGAATGTATGGTGTTTTAGCGAATTTAAATGCTATTGAATACCGAAAATCGTTATTAAACAAAGAAGATTTTCAACCAAACATCGAAGATATTTTCTCAAAAGTAGATGAAAATACAAAAATGATTTTTTTATGCTCTCCTAATAATCCAACAGGAGAAATCATCAAAAGAGAAACTATTTTAGAAATTGTGAATCGTTTCAATGGCTTAATAATTATCGACGAAGCTTATATCGATTTCGCCACAGAACAGTCTTGGATAGAAGAAATCAAAAATTATCCAAACGTAATTGTTACCCAAACTTTGTCGAAAGCGGTTGGTTTAGCAGGAATTCGTTTAGGAATTTTGTATGCTTCACAAGAAATTGTGGATGTTTTAAATAAAATAAAACCACCTTATAACATCAATCAATTAACACAATTAAAAGCGATTGAAATTTTAAGCGATTACGATAAAGTGATAGCTATTACAAATACGATTATTCAACAAAAAGAAGTTCTAGAAAATGCTTTAACTGATATCTCATTTGTAGAAAAAATCTATCCAAGCGATTCGAATTTCATTTTGATTAAAGTTGATAATGCAAACGAACGTTACAATCAATTGGTCGAAAAAGGAATTGTAATTCGTAACAGAAACAACGACGATTTATGCGAAAATTGTTTACGTATTACAGTTGGAACGGAAGTTGAAAATCAGAAATTAATACAAACACTTAAAATAATATAATTTGTCATTTCGAATGAAACGACAGTGAAATGAGAAATCTCTGAGATTCCTCCTAACATCGGAATGACATCAAAAACAACTAAAATGAAAAAAATACTATTCATAGATCGTGATGGAACAATGATTTTAGAGCCAGCTGACTACCAAGTTGACAGCTTTTCCAAATTAGAATTCTATCCAGAAGCCTTTACTTATTTAGGTAAAATTGCAAAAGAATTGGACTACGAATTAGTTATGGTGACCAACCAAGATGGTTTAGGAACGCCTTCTAATCCTGAGGAATTATTTTGGCCAATACAAAATTTCGTAGTGAAAGCATTCGAAAATGAAGGCGTGAAATTCGAGGATATTTACATTGATAAAACTTTTGCTCATGAAAATGCGCCAACGCGTAAACCTGGAACGGCTTTATTAACAGAGTATATCAATAACCCTGAATATGATTTAACAAATTCGTTTGTAATCGGTGATCGAATAACGGATGTTAAATTAGCTCAAAATCTTGGTGGAAAAGGAATTTTTATCGCGAATGATGAAGCTTTAGGCGCAGACGAAATCAATGATAACAAAGGATTAAATGATGCGATTGCTTTAAAAACAACTTCATGGAAAGAGATTTACGAGTTCTTAAAACTTCAAAATCGCACTGCTTCAATTGTTCGTAATACGAATGAAACAAAGATTAAAATTGATTTAAATCTTGACGGAACAGGAAAATCGGATATTTCGACAGGAATTCACTTTTTCGATCATATGTTAGATCAAATCGCTCGTCATGGACAAATGGATTTAGTGATAAAAGTGGATGGAGATCTAGAAGTGGACGAACACCACACGATTGAAGATACAGCAATTGCTTTAGGTGAAGTTTTTGCGCAAGCATTAGGAAATAAATTAGGTATCGAACGTTACGGATTTACTTTACCGATGGACGATTGCTTAGCACAAGCAGCAATTGATTTTGGCGGAAGAAACTGGTTAGTTTGGGAAGCTGATTTTAAACGCGAAATGATTGGTCAAATGCCAACTGAGATGTTTTATCACTTTTTCAAATCATTTACAGACGGAGCAAAAGCAAACTTAAATATCAAAGCGGAAGGAACAAACGAGCACCACAAAATCGAAGCTATTTTCAAAGCGTTTGCAAAAACCATTAAAGTAGCTGTAAAACGCGATCCTGAAAAAATGATTTTACCCTCAACAAAAGGACTTTTATAATTGACGAATGAAGATTTAAGATTAATATCAATCGTAAATCAAAAGTCGTAAATCAAAGAATATGGTAGCAATAGTAAAATACAATGCAGGAAATGTAAAATCGGTATATAATGCAGTAACTCGTTTGGGGTTCGAAGCTATAATTACAGACGATTTTGAAACTTTGCAAAATGCTGACAAAGTAATTTTTCCAGGAGTTGGAGAAGCAAGTTCCGCAATGACTTATTTAAAAGTAAAAGGATTAGATAAAGTCATTAAAAACTTAAAACAACCAACCTTAGGCATTTGCTTGGGACAACAATTAATGTGCGCTTATTCGGAAGAAGGAAATACCGATTGTTTAGGAATTTTCCCTATTCAAGTCAAGTTATTTCCATCAACCGAAATCGTTCCTCACATGGGCTGGAATACGATTTATGACTTAAAAACACCTTTGTTTAACGAAGTAGAAGAGAACTCCGACTTTTATTATGTACATAGTTTTTATTGCGAAAATTCAGAATATACGATCGCGAAAACAGACTATATTTTAGAATATTCAGCAGCTTTACATAAAGATAATTTTTACGCAACTCAATTTCACCCAGAGAAATCTGCAAGAATAGGAGAACAAATACTAAAAAACTTTCTAAGTTTATAGTAATTATAAATTCACACACATGAAAAAAATAGTTTTTACTATACTTAGTGCTTTTGCAATTTCGCAGGTTTCTGCTCAAGAAAAAGTGTACTTCACTTCTACTCCTTCTTTAAGTCCTGATGCTAAAACGGTTTATTTTAGTTACGATGGCGACATCTGGTCAACCGATATAAATGGCGGGAATGCTGCAAGAATAACAGCTTTAGAAGGAGAAGAAATCAATCCTCGTGTTTCACCAGACGGAAAATGGCTGGCATTCAGCTCTAATCAATATGGAAATTACGATATTTATATAATGCCTATAAATGGTGGACAAATTAAGCAATTGACTTTTCATCAAGCCAAAGATGAAGTCGAGAGTTGGAGTTGGGACAGTAAATCGATCTATTTTACATCAAATCAAAATAATGGATTTGGAAGTTTTAAAATTGATTTAGATGGAAAAACACCAGAAGCGCTTTTTACAAATTATTTTAATACAACAAATGGTTTAGTAGAAACTCCTCAAGGCGAATATATTTTCACTAACTCGTCTGAAAGTGCAAGTCAAGTTACACGAAAAAGATACAAAGGCGAAAATAATCCAGATTTATTAGGATATAATCCAACCACAAAAAGTTATAAACAATATACCGATTATAACGGAAAAGATTTTAATCCTACGGTTGATAAAAACGGAATTATTTATTTTATTTCGGACGAAAATAATGGCGAATACAACTTATATCAATTAGCAAATGGTAAAAAAGAAGCGTTAACAAAATTTGAAACTTCGATTAAAAAACCTTTTGTTTCAGCTGATGGTTCAAAAGTTGTTTTCGAAAAAGATTATCAATTATTTGTTTACGATGTAAAAACTAAAACGTCGAAACCTCTTACAATTAATGTTAATTCGAATAAATCTTTAGAAAAAGAGCAAAATTTTGAAGTTGATAATAACATCGATTATTTTGACATTTCTCCTGATGGAAAGAAAATGGCCTTTGTAAGCAGAGGAATTATTTTTGTTTCGGATAATGAAGGAAAGTTTGTCAATCAAATTTCTGATGGAAAAGAGCGTGTTTTAGAAGTAAAATGGTTAAAAGACAACAAAAATTTAATCTTCAACCAAACGTATAAAGGTTACCAAAATTGGTTTAAAATTTCGGCTGACGGAAAAGGAAAAGTTGAACAATTAACTTCTGATTTAAGAAATAATCGAGACATTACATTCAACAACGATTTATCACAAGCTGTTTATTTAAGCGGACGCGATGAAGTAAGATTATTAGATTTGAAATCACTTAAATCATCAACAATTGTTAAAGATGAAATTTGGGCTTTCCAAAATTCGAAACCATCTTTTTCTCCAAATGATGAATATGTGTTATTCTCTGCAAAACGTAATTTCGAGTTAGATATTTTTATTCACAACATCAAGAAAAATACAACGGTTAATTTAACAAATACTGGTGTTTCAGAAGCTGACCCTACTTGGTCACCAGACGGAAAATACATTTATTTTTCAAGCGACAGAAAAAATCCTTCCTATCCTTTGGGAATGCAAGAATCGAGTATTTATCGTGCTTCTTTAGATTGGTTTGATCAAGCTTATAAATCAGAAAAATTTGATAATTTATTTGTAGAAGAAAAAAAGGTTGAGAAGAAAGAGAAAAAAGAAGAAAAGAACGATTTTAAAGCATTAACTATTAATCCAGAAGGATTCTTAGAAAGAATTGAATTGGTAACAGACCGTTTTGGATATCAGACAAATCCTTTTGTTTTTGCGGATGATAAAAAGCAATTTTTATTCTATAATACTAACCAAGAAAATGGTAAATTTCAGTTATACAGAAAAACGACCGCTGATTTTGAAGAAGATAAAACAGACAAAATATTCAACAAAGGCGCTGATTTTATCTTGAAAAATGAGAAAAATCTTTACGCTTTAATCGATAATTCTGTTTACAAATTTGGTATTAATTCTACAAATCCTGAAAAAGTTAGTATTAAATATAATTTCAATAAAAACTTGGCTTCAGAATTCAATCAAATGTACGAAGAAGCTTGGGCTGGAGTAGAAGAAAATTTCTATGATGAGAATTTTCACGGAATTGATTGGAAAGCAAAAAAAGAACAATACGCAACGTTTTTACCTTATGTAAACAATCGAAATGATTTAAGAATTTTGCTAAATGATATGCTAGGTGAATTAAATTCTTCGCATTTAGGTTTTTCATCTTTCGGAAAAGAAGAAAGTAGAAGATTGAATTATTTCACCAACGAAACAGGAATTATTTTCAAAAAAGATCAACCTTTTGCAGTTGAAAAAATCTTACGAAAATCTCCTGCTTTCCTTAAAAATGTTGATGTTCAAGAAGGTGATATTTTAGTAAGTGTGAATGGACAAAAAATCGATCCAAACCAAAATCGTGAAACTTATTTTACAACGCCTAAAAAATTAGAAGAATTAACTCTTGAATTTGACCGAAAAGGAAAAACAATTTCTACGAAGATTCATCCAATTTCAAATAACGAATTGAAATCACTTTTATATGATGAATGGATTTATGAAAATCGTCAGCGTGTAAAAAAATTAAGCAACGATAGAATTGCTTATTCGTACATGAAAAATATGTCTACTTCTGAATTGGATGTGTTTTTATTGGACATGGTAGAGCAAGAGAATAGAAAAGATGGTGTCATTTTAGATTTACGTTTCAATACAGGTGGAAATGTACATGATAAAGTTTTGAACTTTTTATCGCAAAGACCTTATTTGAAATGGAAATATCGTGAAGGACAATTAACTGTTCAACCAAATTTTGCTCCTTCAGGAAAACCAATTGTTTTATTAATTAACGAATACTCATTGAGCGATGCAGAAATGACAGCTGCAGGATTCAAAGCCTTGAAATTAGGAAAAATCATCGGGCAAGAAACGTATCGTTGGATCATTTTCACTTCTGGAAAAGGATTAGTTGATGGCTCATTTTATCGTTTACCAAGTTGGGGAACTTATACTTTGGACGGACAAAATTTAGAAAAAACTGGAGTTAAACCTGACATTTATATTAAAAATACGTTCTTAGATCGATTAGAAAATAAAGACCCACAATTGGAACGTGCAATCCAAGAGGTCATGAAAGAATTAAAATAATTTACGAAGGTTAATTTACGAATTACGATTGTTTCTTAATCGTAATTCCAAAATAGTAAATCTAACATAACAGTTATGAGAATCATCCCAGCTATAGATATTATCGACGGAAAATGCGTTCGATTGTCACAAGGCGATTATGATACAAAAAAAATATACAACGAAAATCCGTTGGAAGTTGCAAAAGAATTCGAGGATTACGGTATCGAATATTTGCACTTGGTAGATTTAGATGGAGCTAAATCAAAAGAAATCATTAATTATAAAACGTTAGAATTAATTGCTTCTAAAACCAATTTAAAAGTTGATTTTGGAGGTGGAATTAAGGCAGATCAAGATATTAGAATTGCTTTTGAATGTGGCGCAAACCAAATTACTGGAGGAAGTATTGCGGTTCAAAATCCAACATTATTTCAAGAATGGATTTCACAGTATGGAAGCGATAAAATCATTTTAGGCGCGGATGCTAAAGATCGAAAAATAGCAACACATGGTTGGTTAGAAACGTCAGAATTAGATGTGATAGATTTTATTCAAGAATATAAAACCAAAGGTATTGATTATGTGATTTGTACAGACATCGCGAAAGACGGAATGTTAGAAGGAGCTTCAAACGAATTATATGCAGAAATTTTAGCTACTTCGGAGGTCAAATTAATTGCTTCTGGTGGCGTTTCTTCAATCGATGATCTAATCAAAATAAAAGAATTAGGTTGTGAAGGAGCAATTCTTGGAAAAGCGATTTACGAAGGGAGAATTCAGTTGAAAGACTTAAAACAATTGTACTAATATGCTGAAGAAAAGAATCATACCATGTCTCGACATCAAAGATGGACGAACGGTAAAAGGTGTTAATTTCGTGGGCTTACGCGATGCGGGAGATCCAGTGGAATTAGCAAAAAAATATGTAGAAGAAGGTGCTGATGAATTAGTCTTTTTGGATATCACAGCGACTTTAGAAAAACGTAAAACCTTAGCTGAAATGGTTGAAAAAATTGCTTCAGCGATTAATATTCCGTTTACAGTTGGTGGCGGAATTAATTCTGTGGAAGATGCTTCGGCGGTCATCAAAGCTGGTGCAGATAAAGTTTCCGTTAATTCTTCGGCTGTCAAAAATCCTCAATTAATTGCAGATTTAGCAGCTCGATTTGGATCGCAATGTGTAGTCGTTGCAGTAGATACTCGCGATGTAAATGGAACACAAAAAGTTTTCGTAAGCGGTGGAAAAATTGAAACCGAATGGGAAACGTTAGATTGGGTCAAAAAAGTAGAAGAATTAGGCGCTGGCGAGATTCTGTTAACGTCTATGGATGGCGATGGAACAAAAGCTGGTTTCAAAATTGATATTACAAAAGCGGTTGCTGATGCTGTAAATCTTCCAGTAATTGCTTCTGGTGGAGCAGGAAAAATGGAGCATTTTACAGAAGTTTTTACCCAAACAAATGCAAGTGGTGGATTGGCTGCAAGTATTTTTCACTTTGGTGAAATTCCAATTCCAACACTTAAAAGTTATTTAAAAGAACAAAATATTCCGATACGATGAACATCGATTTCAATAAAAGTAACGACGGATTAGTTCCCGTTATTATTCAAAATTATCTTAACAACAAGGTTCTGATGTTAGGTTACATGAACGAAGAAGCTTTTAACAAAACCCAAGAAATTAGAAAAGTGACCTTTTATTCTCGTTCAAAAAATAGATTATGGACAAAAGGTGAAGAATCAGGCAACTTTTTGGAAGTAAAATCTATCGCAGTTGATTGCGACAACGATACAGTTTTAATCAAAGCAAAACCTTTTGGACCAACTTGTCATACGGGTTCTACGACTTGTTTTAAAGAAGAAACAAATCATGGATTTGTATATGAATTGGAACAAACCATTAACGATAGAATTGATTTAGACAATGATCCAGATTCGTATACCAATAAATTATTCAAAAGAGGAATCAATAAAGTTGCACAAAAAGTAGGTGAAGAAGCAGTTGAATTGGTGATTGAATCCAAAGACAACAACGATGATTTATTTATTAATGAAGCGGCGGATTTGTTGTATCACTATTTAATTTTATTGAAAGCCAAAGGTTTCAAATTGGAAGATGTTGAAAACGTTTTGAAATCGAGAGAAAATGGTCCAAGACGAGCTGAATAAAGTAGTTTAGAAATATAAAAGATTGCAGATTAGCAATCTTTTTTGTTTTCAAAAAACTGATGTTTAGCAGAATTAGCCAAATTTATTTGATTTAATTAGAATTAATATAAATAAAAATAATACTTTTGAAATCAAATTAAAATTAGTCTAAATAATTATTACAATATATTCTATTCATATGAAAAAATTATTCATTTCTGCTGCTATCCTTGTCGCTTCATTTATTCAAGCTCAGACGAACACGTTGATGGACGCTGGTTTTTGGAAAAATAATCCAACAATAGAAACTGTAAAAACTGAAATTTCGAAAGGAAATAGTCCTTCTTTTCAAAATGGAGGCTTCTTTGATCCTGTTGTGATAGCGATTAATAACAAAGCAGATTTTAATGTGACTAAATTTTTAATTGAACAAGAAGGAAATTCTGTTGATAAAAAAACGCATCACTCAAGAATTTATCTTCAATGGGCTGCTGCTGCGGGGAATTTAGAATTAGTAAATTATTTATTAGCCAAAGGTTCTGATGTTCATTACAAAGATAGCCATGGTTACGATGTGATTACATATGCAGCAAGTGCTGGAAATCAGAATATCGCAGTTTACGATGCGTTGATTAAAGCTGGTGCCAATCCAAAAGTTAAAGGAGAAGATGGTTCAAACTTAATCATGCAAGCGATTGCGAATGATGATGATTTAAAAGTTACAGAATATTTTATTTCAAAAGGTTTATCATTAAGTGATAAAGACGCTAATGGACGTACTGTAGCAGATTATGCTGCAAAATTAGGAAACTTATCAATCATAGATAAATTAATCGCGAAAGGAATTAAACCTACTGATCAAGCTTTATTTTTTGCCACACAAGGTTCGAGAACAAAAGAAAATGGCGTAGAAGTTTTCCAAGAATTAATTACAAAATATAAATTAAATCCGAAAGCGTTAAATCCAGACGGACAAACATTATTACACGCTTTATCTCGCAAAGGAAACTCAGAAACAATCAACTTTATCTTATCAAAAGGTGTTGATGCTAAAATTGCTGATAAAGAAGGAAACACTGCATTAATGGTTGCTGCTGGAGGAAAAAATACAGATTTAATCAATACATTTTTATCAAAAGCAAACAATGTAAATGCGGTTAATAAAAATGGTGAGTCAGCTTTAACAAAAGCTGTTGCTTCTGGAACATCTCAAATCGTTTCTTTATTGTTAGAAAAAGGCGCTAAAGCTGATATTGTAGATAAAGATGGAAATAATTTGGCTTATTATTGGTTCAATTCTTTCAAACCAAATGATGAATCATTCGCAGAAAAACAAGCTTTATTAACAAATGCAAAAGTTGATTTTAAAGCTACTCAAAGTAAAGGTGCAACTTTGTTACACATTGCTGTTGATAAAGGAAATGTAAATTTGGTGAAAAAAGCGATTGAATTAGGTGTGAATCTTAATACACAAGATGAAGACGGAAATACAGCTTTACACAAAGCAGCTTTGATTGCGAAAGATGATGCAACCTTAAAAACTTTGGTTGCTGCTGGAGCGAAAAAAGATATTAAAACAGAATTTGACGAAACAGCTTATGATTTGGCTGGAGAAAACGAATTCTTAAAGAAAAATAATGTGTCTATTGACTTTTTAAAATAATGAAGGAGATGAAATTTAACTTAATCAAAAAATTAGTTGGATTAGTTGTAATCTTAATGGCAACTGCCACTTTTGCACAAACAACAAAATACAAAACAATGATTCAGATGAATAATTACACGGGAAAAGAAGCCTATGTAGTGATTTCATTAATCAATCCAAAAGGACAATACGAAAAAACTTTAGGTGTTTTGGGAACAGATAACGAGTGGTATAACACGTTAAAAGAATGGCACAAATTCAATAGTAAAAAGAAAGAAAAATTAAACGGAATCACAGGTGCTTCAGTTGCTGGAGGAGCGAGAGCGACACGTGTCATCGAGTTTGATACTGCAAAATTGAATAAAGGATACAAATTACGTTTTGAATCTGCTGTAGAAACTCAAAAATACGTCGCAAAAGATGCTGAAGTTGCATTAAATTCTTCGGATTTAGACAACAAAGCAGGTATCAAAGGTTCAGTTTATATTAAAGCCGTACGTTTTATAAAAGTTCAATAAAATGACATTATCTATTTGGAGATATGCGCATTTGAGTCTTGCAATTTTATCTTCAGCATTTTTAGTTATTCTATCTATCACAGGAGTAATTTTGGCTGTTGATGCAATAAACGAAAAATCGCCCGCATACAAAGTAGAAAATTTCGATAACATAACACTCGCGCAAGTTTTACCAACTTTGCGCGAGCATTATTTTGAAATAATAGAAGTAAAAGTTGATCACAATGATTTTGTGACAATTGATGCGATGGACGAAGATGGAAATTCGATCAAATCTTACATTGATCCTACAACAGGAAAAAAGATTGGTGAGATTGTTCCAAAAAGTGATTTCATCAATTGGGTCACAGCCTTGCACCGTTCATTATTTCTAAAAGAAACAGGACGAGCAATTGTTGGTGTCGTATCTTTTTTATTGATGTTAATTTCAATAAGTGGATTAATCTTAATCGTAAAACGTCAACAAGGAATTCTAAATTTCTTTATAAAAGTTAACAAAGACTCCTTTTCACAATATTTTCATGTTGTAACTGGACGTTGGTTATTAATTCCAGTTTTAATCATTGCATTAACAGGAACATTGATTTTCTTAGCGCGATTAGAACCTTTAGTTGGTCAACCAAAAGAAATTGAGCATCAAGTCAAAGAAAATTTACAACCAAAAGATTTAAAAGACATTGAATTCTTCAAAAACACAAAATTAAGTAGTGTTGAAAAGATTGAATTTCCTTTTATTCCAGATGATGAAGCAGAACCATTTATCGTTCATTTAAGAAAAAAATCGGTTTCGGTTAATCAAGTAAATGGAGCGATTATTTCAGAATCGTTGAATCCTTATTCAGCAATTGTAGAAAAATTCAATATCGATTTACATACAGGTCGCACCAATGTTATTTGGGCAGCGATTTTAGGAATTGCTTCGCTTAACATTTTATTCTTTATTTGGTCAGGATTTGTAATTACGTTCAAACGTACAAAAACGAAAATTGGCAAAAATAAATATAAAGCCAACGAAGCTGAAATTATCCTTTTAGTTGGTTCAGAAAATGGTGCAACTGTTGGATTTGCTTCAAAAATTCAAGAGCAATTTTTAGCAAACGGAAAAAAATCATTCATTGCTCAGATGAATCAATATGAAATTTATCCAAAAGCAAAACAACTCATCATTTTTACCTCAACTTATGGAATTGGTGATGCGCCTGCGAATGCTAAGAAATTTGAACAATTAATCACACAATTTCCACAAAACCAATCCATCGAATTTTCTGTTGTAGGATTTGGATCAAGAGCATATTCAGATTATTGTGGCTATGCAGTTAAAGTTGACAAATGGTTGAATGATCAAAAATGGGCTACTCAATTATTGGATTTGAAAACAGTAAATGATAAATCGCCGGAAGAATTCACAAATTGGGTCATTGCATACAAAGAAACGACAGATATTCCGTTAGCAACAACGCCTGCGATGTATGTTGGAAAAGCACCAGAACTGAAAAATGTTAAGGTTATTTCTACCACTAAAATCACACAAGAAGATGCTACATTTAAAGTTATTTTAGATGTAAAAGAGAAATTCAAATCTGGAGATTTATTAGCAATTTATCCCGAAAGTGATCACAAAGAACGCTTATATTCGGTTGGAAAAGTAGATAATAAATTACAGTTAATTGTAAAATTGCATGAGTTTGGATTAGGTTCTCAATATTTATATAATTTGGTTCAAAATTCTACGATTAAAGCTCGAATTGTAAAAAATAAAGCCTTTAGATTTCCAAAAGCTTCAAAAGTTGTGATGATTGCAAACGGAACAGGAATTGCACCTTTTCTTGGGATGATTGATGAGAATTCAAAAAATATTGAAACGCATTTATACTGTGGTTTCAGACATGATAATGAAACAACAAAATCTTATCAAGAATTTGCTACGAAACAAATTTTTACGAATCATTTGAGTCAATTTCACATTGCATTTTCTCGTGAAGAAAATAAACAGTATGTGATGGATTTAGTCAATCGTGATGCTAAATTCTTTGCTGAAACATTACAAAATGGTGGAATTCTTATGATTTGTGGTGCTCTCACAATGCAACATGATGTAGAGAAAGTTTTGGAACAAATCTGTCAAGAACATTTGAATAAATCATTCGAAGAATTCAAAACAAATGGGCAATTTTTGAAGGATTGTTACTAGAAAAATAATTTTGATGCAATCCTAAAACAAGTTCAGAATAACCTAATACCTGTCATACCGAGCTTGTCGAGGTATCTTTAAGCTTTATACTTTTCGATAAACTCAGAATAACAAATGAATAAACCAAAATGAAATTCATTCTAAAAAATATATTCACTTTTATACTATTGTATGTTCTAACTCCGATGAATGCTCAAACGGTTGGAGTTAGAGATACAATTTTAATGGGAAGTAAATTCAAAATTACATTGGTTGATTCCGATTCTATTTCCGTTGAAAAAAACATCAATAAAGCAATTGATGAAATGATTAGAATTGAGAATTTGATTTCTGACTGGAAACCAACTTCGCAAGTTTCTCTTGTCAATCAAAATGCAGGAATAAAGGCGATAAAAGTAGATCGAGAAGTTTTTGACTTAACAAAGCGTGCGATTTATTTTTCGCAACTAACCGATGGTGCTTTTGACATTAGCTTTGCGGCAATGGACAAAATATGGAAATTTGATGGTTCAATGGAAAAGATTCCAACTCAGGAAGAGATTTCAAAAGCCATCGAAAAAATCGGTTATCAAAACATTATTTTAGATGAAGAAAATTCAACAATATTCTTAAAAAAAGCTGGAATGAAAATCGGTTTTGGTTCAACAGGAAAAGGTTATGCAGCACAAAAAGCACGAACTTTCATGCAAGACTTAGGAATACAAGCGGGTATAATTGATGCTTCTGGTGATATGACAACTTGGGGAAATCAACCAAATGGAGAACCTTGGAAAATTGGAATTACAAATCCATTTAATCGACATAAAATGTTGGATATTCTCTCAATGAAAAATGCTGCTGTTACGACTTCTGGTGATTACGAAAAATTTATTTTGATTGATGAAGTTCGCTATTCACACATTATTAATCCCAAAACTGGTTATCCTTCAACAGGATTAACAGGGGTTACAGTTATTGGGACGGATGCTGAAATGTGTAATGGTTTTAGCACTTCTATCATGGTTTTAGGAAAAGAAAAAGGATTGAATTTTATCAATCAACAAAAAGATTACGCTGCTCTTTTGATTACAGATAAAGGAAAAATTATTCGTTCAAAAAACTACAAGAAGATTAAACGAAAACTTGAGAAATAACACTTAAAAATGGTGATTTAGATATGCAGTTTCAACGTAAAAATGCTCCTTACAAAGAAGTTTCTGAATCAATTTTATTTATCCAAAACAGCACTTTCGCAATATCAATAATTTAGCTTAAATTATTTAAGTGTATAATAACCATTATATTTAGTAAAAGGTGTTTTTTATAGAAAAAATAGACTCAGTTCTGTAATTTTTGTTATGCTTCATTTTAAATAAAAAGTCGAAATTGCACCTAAACAAAATACAAAAGCTATGAACGACAATAAAAAATCTCATTGGGAACATATATATGAAGTAAAAACTCCAGAAGAAGTGAGTTGAACACAAGAAAAACCAGAAACTTCTTTAAATTTTATTCATTCTTTTGGAGCTGATAAAACAGCTAAAATTATTGATATTGGTGGTGGAGATAGTAAGTTGGTCGATTTTTTATTGGAAGAAGGATATGAAAATATTTCTGTTTTGGATATTTCTGCAAATGCGTTGGAAAGAGCAAAAAAGCGTTTAGGAAATAATGCAGAAAAAGTAACTTGGATTGTTACTGATATCACCGAATTTGAACCTACAGAACAATACGATATTTGGCACGATAGAGCAGTTTTTCATTTTTTAATAGAAGAAAATGACATCAAAAAGTACCAAAATTTGGTCTCGAAAGCTGTAAAAGGAAAAATGGTTATTGGAACTTTTTCGACAAATGGACCATTAAAATGTAGTGGTTTGGAAATAAAACAAAATGATGAAACGTCGTTAACCTCAACTTTTGAAGCTAATTTTGAGAAAATAGAATGTTTTACAATTGATCATAAAACGCCATTTGATACGATTCAGAACTTTATTTTTTGTAGTTTCAACAAAAAATAAAATGCGTTAGGGATAGTAGTGGAAATCCTTTTTTGTAGACGCGGTGTCTACAAAAAAGATTGTAACGAATAGCCCGCTCAAACGCTAAAAATATAAAAATCATCTCCTTAATTCAGGAGATGATTTTATATTTTTAAAGCTTTATTGTATTCGATATTTCCTTTTTTAATATCATTTAAAATCCATTTCAGTTCAGCATCCGTACGCTTAATTTTATCTTGCAAATTAGGTTGAATAACTTGGTTTGGATAAACACCATGCGCCTGTTCATCTCGCTTTTCAATAGGAGAAAGATAAACTGTACCAACCGAAATTTTGAGTTTGGAATTGGGCAACGTAAATTTTGGCATCAACCCAGCAACCGTTCCATTAAAATCTCCTCCCGTTTCTTCACCTACAAAAAATGCTCGATTTTTTAGTTGAAGATTAGCCGAAATCAACGCCGAAGCAGAGTAAGAACCACCATTTATAATGACATACAAATTGTGGTGATACACGAGCTCTTTATCTATTTTGACATGCGAAAAAGGCATGTGCAATTCGTATTCATTTTTAGCATTTTTTGACGTCGAAAAATAAGTATAACCCGATCCCAACCAAAGCAACGGATAGGAATAAACGGGAAAAAGATTGTACAACGACTTGCCAAAAGAGGTTTTGTTCGCGACGATTTTTTCACCTAAAAATGCCTTGGAATCATCGACCAAATAAGCGTATAAATAGTGCGAATCTTTTAGGTAACCACCACCATTGTTGCGAAGATCAAGAACTAAATTTTGAACTTTATGATTCTTGATATCCGTAAAAACCTCTTTATATAGTTCGCGTATTTTTCCTTTCCTGAAATCAGTTACTTTTAACACCGCAATCGTACTGTCGTTCGAAGGAAAAGTCAAATCTTTGGAATAGGTTTTGGAACTTTTAGAATAGCCGTATTTCTTTTGTTTTATCCTAACTTTTCGCTCAACTTCTTTCTGCTCTTTTGTAATTTTTGGTAGTTCTGAAATCTTATCATTTTTAGGTTTTGGATAGGTACGAAATGTTTTTTTTCGGATGATTGAATTCCCCATTTTAAAAGTTAATTCAACCGAATCTTTAATTCCATTTTCTAAAGTAAAATAATTGAGAAAAGTTCGGTTAAAGACATTATCCGAAAAAGTTTGATTTTCACCATCTCCATAAATACTTTTTTTATATTTATCGTATAAATACTTTGTAGAAACACTATCTATATAAAGCAAAACTGAACCTTGATTAATCGGATTGATTTTACTGTAATCTGTCACTAAAAAAACTGAATCATTTTGCCAAAAAAAACTATAATCACTAAAAGCAGATTTAGATTCTTTGTATTTTTTTTCCTTGCTTTTTTCTAATCGTTTATATATCGGATAAATATCTGTATGACCATGTTCTAAACTTTCGAAAATCGGAAAAAACTTGACATAAAAATCATTTGGTTTCAATGGTTTATCAATTGACTTTTTAAGACTATCAAATTTATAATCAATTTGTTCTTGAGAAGTATATAAATCTAATTTTGGATGATATCTTTTTAGTTTTTTATAAACAAAATCTACATCTTTTTTCAATTTATTCGCAGGAATCTCTTTATCAATATCTGCATTATATTTCTCGACAGAAGCACAACTGCATATCAATAAAAGTGACAAATAAATTAGAGTAAATTTTAGTTGCATTAAGGATAATTAAATGAATAATAAGTTACAATATTATTTCACTTCTTGATAAAATTCTTCGATAAAATTTTCCATATACTGATGACGTTTTAAAGCAATTTCTTTTGCTGTTTTGGTATTCATCAACTCTTTTAATTTAAATAATTTATCATAAAAATGTTGCACGCTAGAAGCGTCTTTCGAATTATCGTACGGATTATATAAAATACTACCTACACTTCCGCCATATGCAAAACAACGCGCAATACCAACCGCTCCAATTGCATCTAAACGATCAGCATCTTGCACAATTTCAGCCTCGATAGTTGTTGGTTTATTTCCTTTACTAAATGAAACTTGCGAGACTATTTCCAATACTTTCTGAATTGATTCTTCCTCTACATGAATTGATTCTAAAAATTTTCTAATTAATTCCTCCGATTTATCAACTCCATTATGCAATTTATAATCACCGATATCATGTGTCCAAGCTGCTAATTCAACCAAAAAAGAATCTGCATTTTCAGTTTCTAAAATCTTCTTCGCATTTGTCACCACACGTTCTATGTGAAAATAATCGTGTCCTGTTCCTTCATCTAAAAAAGTTTTTTTGATATAAGCTTGTGTCTGAATAAGTATTTCTTGTTTGTTCATTTTTTAATAATCTATTTCACGCTAAAATAAAAAACTTCAATAACAATGTTATTGAAGTTTTAAATTAATAGAAAAAATACTGTTCTATTGTTTTACAATTTTCTTAGAAACCGATTGTTTATCTGTTTTGATATTAATAATATAAACACCTGTCGGTAAATTTGAAATATTAATTTGTTTCTTATCCGAAGACGAAACTTTTTTTCCGGTCATATCAAAAATATCTACAACTGTTATTTTTTCAGTTGTCTGTACATTTACAATATCTTTTGCTAATGTTGGATAAACAGAAATCGATTTATCAACAGCTAACTCATCTGTATTAAGAGCTCCAGTTGTTCTACCTGTTATCAATACAGTAACATCCTGATTCTTTTTAACTCCTGCGTTATCTATTAAATTTCCTTTATTTGAAATAATAACTTTATATTTTGCTCCTTTTGTTGGAGTCTTTATAAGAACTTGTTCATAATTATCTACTGTATTATCTCCTTTGATTGCAGGACCAGTAACATTATTTAAATCTAATTTCCATGGAAAATAAGTAACATTTGTAGAACTTTCTACTACTCTTAAATCAAAATCATTAATCAATCTTGAAGACTGATTATAAAATAAATCATTTATATTTTTAAAATAAGCTGCTTCTGGGTCTATCCAGGAAATACTTGCTTTCAAAGGTGTTCCATCGGAAGTTATTTCATACACTATATCTGTACCTGAAACTTTTGATTTTCTTTCAAACAATTTTGTATCATCTAATAAAACCTCTGCTGCTTTTTTAGTATTTAATAATCCCCAACCAAAATAAATATCTGGTCCATCATTATCTCCAGCCTCATCAGCAGTATGTAAAAGTAGTGTTTTAGCTTCATCTCCAAAAAAAGTAAATGTAGAATTATTATTTACTAATCTTTGTAACTGAGTCAACATTCCCATTGCCCCCGTCACAATTGGTGCAGAAAAAGATGTACCACTTCCTATAATAAATACATTATTTTGTGTAGGATTTGATGAGTCATATGAAGGAGCAATCAAAGAATCTCCATAAGTAGAAATATCTGGTTTAATTGCTCCATCTTTACGAGGTCCAACACTTGAAAATGTTGCTCTATTATCTTTTGTTAATGTCGTAAATTTATAATCAGTAGTATTCGGTAATTTAACCGCTCCTACAACAATGATATTTTTAGCCAATGACCCCCAACCAATACAATATGCATCATTAATACAATTTTTTGAAGGTATTACTTCCGATGCAGTAAAAGGTGTCCAAATCCCATCTTTGTATTGGAATTTTGGATTAGTATCAGAGGCATCTGGTCCCGAACCATAATAATTACCTGCTGATTTAACAACAATATAATTTGGATTATTATAAACCGTCTTGTCAAAATCAGCATCAGAACTATAATAAGATCCACTCAAAGTAGCACTGGCGTCCTTAACTAAATCTTGATAATTTGTCATATTAAAATACCATCCAGGACCTAATTTATCTGTCTTAGAATAATAATTATCCCATCCTAAATTTACACCATAAGAATGATTAGATAAATTTTCTTTTGCATTTAAAAGCTTCTGTATATTGTTTCCATTTGTTGTTGTATTAAAACTGCTATTTTTTATTTTAGCTTTTGTTAATACTCCTTTAGCTGCATATTGTGGGTATCCATTAAATGAAGCTCTACCTTCGGCTGCAATAAAACCTGATACAGAAGTTGCATGATCAGATATTGCAGTTGCTCCATTTTCGGTATCAAATAATCTGCTTGAATTTCCATAATCAAGATCTCTAAACTCAATATGTGTTCCTAGCGCTGCCCCTCCGTCCATTACTAGTACACTAACATCTTTCCCATTCAAAACAAAACCATTAATACCTTCATTTTGTAACTCAGTAATACCCGCTCCTGTATTTGCTCTAATATCATCAGTTTGGTAAAAAAAAGGTGAATCTTCTATAAAACCTGCGAGATTAGAAATTCCTTTTGATTGATCTACAATTACAGATTTAGCATTCTTATTCTGTAGACTATTAAACTTCTGTTCATTCTTTAATTGCTGCTCTTCCAGTTTTTTATAAAAAATCGCATTATTATCCTGCGCAAAAGAAGCTGACAATCCAAATAATGTAAATAATAAAATAAATGTTTTCTTCATACTATGTTTATTTATGTAATTTTATTCACTAATTATTGAAGGAGTTATTGTTGAATCTCTTATAATTAGTGTATCATTAATTTTAATATGGTCATCATTAATAATCACCGAGTCTATATCATTTTTCTTATTAAGCTCAGTAGAATTGGTCTTACATGACAATAATAATGTAAGTATCATTAATGTTAAATATTTCATGAAATTGATTTATATAAAATTAGAATTAATATCTGAATACTAATTCTAATTCATATTATTATTTTTTTGTATATTTGCACCTCAAATTTGTAAAACGGGACGAGTTCCCAAAATAATTAGTTATACTATGGCTACAAGAATTAGATTACAAAGACATGGTCGTAAAGGAAAACCATTCTTTCACATCGTAGTTGCTGACTCAAGAGCAAAACGTGATGGTCGTTTCATCGAAAAATTAGGTACTTACAACCCAATTACTAACCCTGCAACTGTAGAATTAAATGTTGATTCTGCTGTAAAATGGTTACAAACTGGTGCTGAGCCAACTAATACTGCTAAAGCTTTATTATCTTACAAAGGTGCTTTTATGAAAAAACACTTATTAGGTGGTGTTGCTAAAGGTGCGTTTTCTCAAGAAGAAGCTGACAAACGTTTCGACGCTTGGTTAGAAGCTAAAGGTGAAAAAGTTCAAGCTAAAAAAGACGGTTTAACTTCAGGTGCTGCTGCTGCTAAAGCTGCTGCATTAGAAGCTGAAAAAGCTGTTAATGAAGCTCGTGTAAAAGCTGCTCAGGAAGCTGAAGCTGCTGCACAAGTTGAAGAAACTCCTGCTGAAGAAGCAGAAGGTACAACTGAAGAAGTTGCTACAGAAGAATAATTTTTAAGTTCAGAGACGTTCCAAATGACAAAAAATGATTGCTACTATTTAGGTAAAGTTACAAAGAGACATGGTTTCAAAGGTAATTTAATCATTCACTTGGATACAGACGAACCAGAATTATACGATACTTTGGAAGCAGTGTTCATCGAGCAAGATGGTACACTGGTTCCATTTTTTTTCGAAACTTCTCAGCCTTATCAAGGCACAAAATTATTAGTAAAATTTGAAGATGTTGAAGACGAAGATGTCGACAAATTAATCAATCGCGAACTTTATTTACCTCTAAAATCATTACCAGAACTTTCTGGAACAGATTTTTATTACCACGAAATTGTTGGTTTCACGATTTATGATCAAACAAATACAGAAGTTGGAACGATAAAATCTGTTAACGATTCTGCTGCACAAGCTTATTTTGAAGTAGATGCAAACGGAAAAGAAATCTTAATCCCGATGATTGATGAGTGGATCTTAGAAGTTAATCGTAACGAAAAAGCAATGCTTATCCAAATTCCAAACGGATTATTGGAAATTTATTTGGGGTAACTTATCCATTATAAATCATTTATTTACTTCTATTTTTTGATTGAATTTTTCTAATTGTAAAATCCGGAATTTTCGACATTATATTTATTGTCAATTTCGTACCTTTGCAAACTCAATCGTAATTAAAAAATGGAAGAAGAAAAAAAATCATTGAATTTTATTGAGCAAATCATCGAAGATGATTTAGCCAACGGGATGCCGAAAGAAAATTTACGTTTTCGTTTCCCACCAGAACCAAATGGTTATTTGCATATCGGGCATGCAAAAGCAATCTGCTTAAACTTCGGTTTAGGACAGCGTTACAATGCGCCTGTAAACTTACGTTTTGATGACACTAATCCTGACAAAGAAGAGCAAGAATTCGTAGATTCTATCCGCGAAGATGTGAAATGGTTAGGTTTCGAGTGGGCTGAAGAACGCTATGCTTCTGATTATTTCCAGCAGCTTTACGATTGGGCTGTTCAATTAATTAAAGAAGGAAAAGCGTACATCGACGACCAGTCTTCAGAAGTGATTAATGAACAACGTAAAACACCTTTTGAACCAGGAATTGAATCTCCTTATAGAAATCGTTCTGTTGAAGAAAATTTAGATCTTTTCGAACGAATGAAAGCGGGAGAATTTGAAGAAGGAACACATGTTTTACGTGCAAAAATAGACATGACTTCTCCTAATATGAACATGCGCGACCCTGTTATGTATCGTATTTTGAAACGTCCTCATCACCGTACTGGAGACACTTGGAAAATGTACCCAATGTACGATTGGACGCATGGAGAATCTGATTATATCGAAGGAATTTCACACTCATTATGTTCATTAGAATTCAAAAATCATCGCGATTTATACGAATGGTACGCGAACAATGTGGAACTACCAAATCAACCTCAAAAACCAAAACAACGCGAATTTGCTCGTGGTAATGTTTCGTACATGATTACAAGTAAACGTAAGTTGATGAAATTGGTTCAAGAAGAAGTTGTAACAGGTTGGGACGATCCACGTATGCCTACTATTTCAGGTTTGCGTCGTCGCGGTTATACGCCAGAATCGATTAAGAATTTTTGGAATACAGCCGGTGTTGCAAAACGTGATAATGTATTGGATATTTCGTTATTAGAATTCTCTGTTCGTGATCATTTAAATAAAATTGCTCCTCGTGTTTTTGCTGTTATTGATCCAGTGAAAGTGGTAATCGAAAATTATCCAGAAGGACAAGTGGAGGAATTAGAAATTGAGAATAATCCGGAAGATGAAACAGCTGGAACTCGTATCGTTCCTTTCACAAGAGAAATCTACATCGAACGTGAAGATTTTATGGAAGAAGCGCCTAAAAAATTCTTCCGTTTATCATTAGGAAACGAAGTTCGTTTGAAAGGTGCATATTTCATTAAAGCTGAAAGAGTAGAAAAAGATGCTGAAGGAAATATCACAACAATCTATGCAACTTACGATCCTGAAACGAAGTCTGGAAGTGGAACTGAAGCTTCTAAACGTAAAGTAAAAGGTACGTTGCATTGGGTTTCTGCAACAGAGAATATTCCGATCGAAGTTCGAGAATATGATCGTTTATTTACAGTTGAATCTCCAGATGCAGAGAAAGATGTTGACTTTTTACAATTTGTCAATCCAAATTCTTTAACTGTAAAAGAAGGTTTTGCTGAGCCTGCTTTGAAAGAAGCCAAAGTGGAGGATAAATTCCAGTTTCAACGTATTGGATATTTTGCTTTAGATCGTGATTCTTCTACAGAAAAGTTAATTTTCAATAGAACAGTTACCCTTAAAGATACTTGGGCAAAAGTCAATAAATAAAAAAAACTATTTCATTAAATATCAAGCTCGAACAAATTTGTTCGAGCTTTTTTTATTATATTGTAAAATACAAAATCAATCCCTTATATAAATGGATTACTTAGAGAATAAAAATTCGATAAAAAACTGGAATGAAGATGATCGTCCTCGCGAAAAATTAGCTTTAAAAGGGCGTTCGTCACTTTCTGATACCGAATTGTTAGCGATTATCATGGGAAGTGGAAATCGTGATGAATCCGCTGTAGAGTTAGCAAAACGAATCTTAAATTCTGCAAACAATAATTGGAATGAATTAGCAAAATATTCAATTGTAGATTTATGCAAATTCAAAGGAGTTGGAGAAGCAAAAGCAATTTCGATAATCACAGCAATGGAAATTGGAAGAAGACGAAATTCGCAAGAGATTTTAGAACGCGACAAAATTACTTCAAGCAAAGACGCAGCCATAATTTTACAACAACAAATTGGTGATTTACCAAACGAAGAATTTTGGGTAATGTTTCTCAATCAAGGAAATCGAATCATTAAAACTGAGCAAATTTCACGAGGTGGAATTAATCAAACCGCTGTCGATATTCGAGTAATTTTTAAACGTGCCTTAGAGTTAATGGCAACTGGAATGATACTTTCTCACAATCATCCTTCTGGAAATCTTACTCCAAGTCAGTCTGATATACACATTACTCGAAAAATAAAAGAAGGTGCCACTCTTTTAGATATTCAAGTTTTAGATCACATTATTGTTTCTCAAAAAGATTTTTATTCATTTGCGGATGATGGTCTAATTTGATATCTTTAAGCTTTATTGAAAACTATTTTGAGTCAAAAAATCATCATATTTACAGAAAAAATAACGAATCGAATTGAATATATTTTCGATTTTATTTTTCATAATTTTTCTGGAATTGACTACAAAACGACTACAGATTTTGATGAGTTTTCACAATCAATTTTACCAAAAATCAACTTTTCAAATCAATTTTTAGAAAATGAAATCAATTATAAAGTTGATGATATTTTATTGGAAACTACCATTCAAGAAAATGTTGATTATTCAATTTTAAACGAATTTGGGAAATGTTTTTATTGGCTTTCTCGTTATGAAGAATACATTGCAAAACCAGAAAAATTTGATAAACACAATCGTTTTTTAGGTTCGGATTTAGATTATTCGAAACCAATTGTAGATGAAATTTGTATTGAAATTCAAAAAAAGATAAAGTCTAAATTTCCTGAAATTTATTTTAAACAGAGAGTTTTCAAACAGATTAATACTCATGACGTAGATTATGCATGGAAATATCTTCATCATTCTCCTAAAATAAAATTTGGTTCACTTTCAAAGAAAATTTTAAAAGGTGATTTCAAAGAATTTCAGAATCAAATCAAAATTTTAAATCAGCAAAAAAAAGATCCTTACGATACATTTGATTATTTGAAAGTTTTAGCTGAAAAACATCAAATCGAAACAGTTTTCTTTTGGTTATTGGGCGATTATTCTACTTTCGATAAAAATCATCATTGGAAAAATAATGCTCAAAAAAATTTAATAAATAACATTTCAACTTGGGCAAAAATTGGAATTCACCCTTCTTATCAATCTAATTTTGATGAAAATAAATTAACAATTGAAATTAATCGATTAGAAAAAATTAGCAATCAACCGATAAAAAAATCACGTCAACATTTCATTAAATTGAATTTCCCTTACACTTATCAACAATTGTTAATAAATGAAATTTTGGAAGATTACACCATGGGATTCCCACATCAATTAGGCTTTAGAGCTGGAACATCTACTCCATTCAAATGGTTTGACTTATCAAGAAATCAACAAACATTGTTAAAAATATATCCTTTTGTCGCAATGGATGTTACATTGAAAAATTATTTAAAATTAACACCGCAACAAGCTTTAGAGGAAATAAAACGATTGAAACAAACAATTAAAGCCACAAACGGAACGTTTATAACATTATTCCACCAATCAAACTTGAACGAAGATTGGACTGAATGGCGAAAAGTTTACGAAAGTATTTTTAAATGATAAAAAGAGTTTCTCGAAAAAAATTAGATGTTAATAAATATACCGAATGTCTCAACAAATCGGTGAATTACCGCATTTATGCCGAAGTTTTTTATTTGGATGCTTTAGTTGAAAACAATTGGGATTGTTATGTTTTGAACGATTATGAAGCCATAATGCCTTTGCCATATACAAAAAAAATTGGTATAAAATTTATTACACAACCAATTTATTGTCAACAATTAGGAGTTTTTCATCAAGAAAATTTCTCAAAAGAAACTTTTCAACTTTTTGAGAAAAAACTACATCGAAATTTAGTGAGAGCTTATGCTTTTAATGAGGAAAATACAGAGATGTTTGAACCGAAGGGACAGAAAAAGGTTAATTATATTTTAGATTTGAATCAAGATTATGAAATTTTATTTTCAAATTACAGTAGAAATAGAAAAAATGAAATTCGTAAAGTAGAAAAATCCAATTATAACATTGAAAAAGTTACTCAATTAAATCGATTTTTCAAAATAAATTCATCTTATGAATATTTGATCGCAAATAATTTAATAAACTATTCGCAAGAAAAAATTCAAAGTTTATTTAATCAAAAAATTATTAATATTTATGAAATTTTTGATCAAGAAGAAAATTTAATTGGTTGTCAACTAATCATGATTTCTAAAAATCGAGTTTATAATTTTGCTTTTGCAAGAAATAAGAATTCAAAAAGTAATTTTGGATCAGCTTACATAATAGATTACATTATCAAAAACTTTTCTAATTCAGAATTAACACTTGATTTCGAAGGTTCTATGATTCCTTCTATAGCTAAATTTATGCAAGGTTTTGGTGCTATAAAAAATCATTATACAAACTATTCTAATTTAGACTTTTTGACAAAGAAAAATTAATTCACGATAGCCATTTCCAACAGAAAGTTTCTTTGCTAAATTATGATCAATTTTATTTCGATAATCTATTTTTTCGACAATTATATTTTCACGTTTTAATCTTTCTTGAAAGTCCTGTCCATGCAATCTCAATAAATCTTTTTCGCCATAATTTTTTAATCGTTCTTCTTCTGTCTTAAATTCAGCATTTTCAAACGTATTATTTATTGGATGAATAGGAGTTTGAATCAAAGCTTTTCCTCCTTTTTTTAGAACGCGAAACAATTCATCAATTGCCTTTTTTTCGTTTGGAATATGCCCTAAAACATGACAACAAATTATATAATCAAATGTGTTATCAGGATAATTTATTGAAGTAATATCCATTTCTTCATCAGCAAGATTAATGTTAATATCAGCATTGATATAACGTAAATTATCGGTCTGTTTAAAAATATTTTTCAATGCGTCTTCTGGAGCAATATGCAATAATTTATTCGGTTTAACCAATAAATCTGTTTCATTTTTTATAAACTCTAACAAAACTCTTGTCCTTTCTAATGAACCACAATTTGGACATTCAGCATTTTCTCGGTTATCTATACCGTTTGATTTATCCAAAAACTTAGAAAAAGATTGTTCGCAACAATTACAATAAAAATTATTTCCTTTCAGAAATAATCCATTCAATTTCTTTAAATTTTTTCTATTATTAATTCTTATCTTTTCGGAAAATATTTTTTTATAAAATGTTTTAATTGCATTCATTACTTACAAACGTTAAGACTGCTATTTTATGATATTAAATTTATTCAAAAAAAATATATTTCCTTTTTACCATACAGTTTCAGATAAAAGATTAATTCATATCGATCAATTATATCCATTAAAATCTATTGATCAATTTCAACGTGAATTAGATTTTTTTCAGAAAAATTATGTCAATATTTCTATGATTGAATTAATTGATTTATACGAAAAAAATGGTTCTATTCCTCAAGAAAATTACTTTCATCTTAGTTTTGATGATGGTTTGAAACAATGTTACTCTATAATTGCTCCAATATTAAAAGAACGAAATTTAGATGCAACTTTTTTTATCAATCCAAATTTTATTGACAATCAAGAAGTTTTTTATCGGTATAAAGTTGCTTTCATTTTAGAAAACATTACAGACAATAACCTTAAAAAAGAACTTTTAAATTATTCTATTCATGATCTTAAAAAAATTAATTCATTAATTTTAAAACAAGAAATAAAACTAAATGATGTTGAAATTTATTTGAATGAAAATGAAATTAAAGCATTAATTCATCAAGGCTTTACAATTGGCGCACATTCAATGAATCATCCTTATTATCGCGATATTTCTTTTGAACAACAACTTATAGAGACAAATGAAAGTTTAGATTTTATCCAACAAAAGTTTAATTTGGATTATCGAGTTTTTTCTTTTCCTTTTACAGATGATGGAGTTTCTATAAACTTTTTTAATACTATAAAATCCGATTTTACATTTGGTACGGCAGGAATAAAAAACGATGAGATTTCAACAAATATTCAGCGACTTCCGATGGATAATTGTATTTCTAACCCAGCAATTTTTATAAAAAAGAATCGTTATAAATTTTATATTCAGAAACTACTACAGAAGCATGTTGTTTCTCATTAATTAATTTTTAAATCTATAGAAAAAATTCTCTTTGGATTATCGTAAAGTTTAAGAATATTTCCTTCATAATTCTTTGGTGTATAAATAGCACACATTGTATTTTCTACATGATATAGATTTTTATGAAATTGTTTAGGAACTCCTTTTATAATTGCATTCAATATTTCAAAACGTATCTTTTCTGGCGAGAATGCATAATCATGCCAAATAACGATAGAGTTTTCATGAATCAGATGTTCAAAAACATTTTTTGTATCCGAAACTACAAAATCAAAACGATGATTTCCATCGATAAAAATTACATCAAATTTTTTATTCAATCCTGAAAAATCAAATTTAGTCGAGTCTCCTAAATGTTGTTTTATTTTAGATTTATCTTTTATAAAAAAACCATGTGCATTTTCATAATCTTGTGAAAAGTTATACGTTTTATAATCCTTTGTATCTAAATCTAACGTATTCAAATCATCAGCAACATCAATCAAATTAACAATACTTTCTCCTCTCCAAGTTCCAATTTCGAAATATTTACATTGTTCAAATTCTTTACACGCATTTTTCAGCAGTAATAAATCTGTAATCAAAGAACCGCCATCTAAAAAAGCAACTGTATCTAATTTTCCGTCAAAATTTGGAAATAATTGATCTAAAGAAACTTGATTTAGTCCTTTCTTATAATGATTTGGCGTTTTCTTTTCCCAATTTTCATTTTGGTCAATGATAATATTTAATAACCAAGGATTCTTACAAATTTGAAAAAATCCATTTATAAATTTTGATAATTTTTTTTTGATAATGACATTTTTAAATATTTTTTAAATACTTATTAAACAAATAATATGCGTATAATCCAGAAATTAAGAAAGTTATTAACATACCTAAAGCTGCTCCTTCTATTCCATAAAAAGGAATTAATAGCGCATCAAAAATAACTAAACAAACAATTGAGAGGATTGATACTCTTACATTCCAATCTGATCTTCCTATTGTACTATTCAAGTTAATGTATAATACTCTAAACAACATTGCTAAAACAACTGCTATTGTTGCAATAAAAAAACTGTACCACCAGTTAAATAACTTTTATTGAAAAATAACTCGATTATAAAATCTCTAAGAAAATAACTTCCTAAAAGAATACTAATTCCTATAGGAATGAATAGCTTATAATAATTTTTTATATAAAATTTCAGAAAATCCTTGTTCTGACTATTTTTAATAATTCGAGGAAAATCGGTTTGAAATAATATAGTCGGAATAAATAATAAATTCATAGGCAAAAGAATCGCAACTTTATACAAAGCAATATCTTTATCTGTCATAAAAATCGCAATCATTCCAATATCAATCGAAAACAATAACTCTGAAGCGAAATAAGCCAAAGATTCCATTCTTCCATATTTCCACATCATTTTCCAATTCATTTCACTTAAACCACTTATTGATTGTTGTAAAATTGTTTTAGAATAGAAAAATAAACTAATAAAAGGTGTAATCGCCAGCGAAATCATATAACCAATTGCTCCAAAGTTGATGGTTAAGAAAAATGTAAAAATCAGTCCCAAACAGTTAATCAATATATTTAATGAAGCAAACTTTTTATTAAAACCATTTATACGATAATCAATTGTAAGATGTGATTGGAAAAATAAGCCCAAAAGACGAACAGAAAACAAGAGAATAATCCACAATAAATGATCAAATTTTATGGCATAAAAATTAGCAATTACAATAAAAAGACTACATAAAATAAGCTGATTAATAACACCATTTCTAAATAATTTTCGACTTAGGTCTTTACGTGTTTGTTCATTTTCTTCACCAGCACCAAATTTCATCAAAACCTGTAATGAACCTAATCCATTCCATGGCGTAACAAACCCAATGATAGATGCGATAAGTGTTATACGACCAAATTCATCTTGAGGAATCATTTTTACAATGAAAATGGTATTAATCAACATCACTAATTTTTCTACCACAAAAGATAAAAAAACGTAAAAACCATTGTTTTGTAAAAAGGATTGTATGAATTTGATTAAATCTTTCATTCTAAAACTTTCGTGTAGACATCATCAAATTGTTGAGCAATTTCTTCCTTAGAAAAATTATTCAAAACATAATTATTTAATTCCTTTGGTGTTGCAAATTCATAACCTTCTATCACCTCAACCATTGCTTTATAAAGTGCTGATTCATCATTTTTATTCACAATAAATCCAAAATTATTTGGCATAAATTCTTTAATTCCACCAACATCACTTGCGATAACAGGAATTCCCGAAGCAAAAGCTTCTATTTGTACACAAGGTTGATTTTCATAATTACTAAAAAGTACAAAACAATTCACATTTTTCATCTTTTGATTCACTTCAAAATGTTGTAATCGCCCAAAAGATTTTACAAAAGCAGACAAATTATTTTCTTCAACAAAATTATTAATCAAAGTTAAATCTCCATTTCCTCCAATCTGAAATTCAAAATCATAGCCATTATCAACTAACTTTTTAACAACATTCAACATTCCTAAAATATTTTTATGTTCATTTTCTAAATGCGAAAGATGTAAAAAAGTTATTCTTTTTATTTTACAATCTTCTTTTACCGAAAACAATTCTACATCCACAACATTTGGAATAATTTTTACAATTGTTATAGGATAAATTTTAAGTATTTTCTGTGCTAAATCATTTGAAACAGGCGTTAAAACATCTACCTTTCTAAGTATTTTTTTAATTAAAAACTTCTTGTAAAATGGAAATGAAATAAAACGTTCTGGAGAAAATCCTGTCCAATGCTCTGTTAAAACTATTGGTTTTTTGTATTTATTTTTCAAAAACAAAGCAACTAAACCAGCTGGATAAACAACATTGAGATGAATTATATCAAAATTATTAACCAAAGAAACTCCTTTCAGAAAAGCTATAAATTGTTTGATTAAATTAAACGGACGAAAAAAAGATGGTTTAAAATAAACAATTATTTCCCTTACATTTTGGTTGATAGAATCATCTATTTCAAAATTAGATTTTAAATTTTCATCTTTTACTGCATGAACAAGCGTCACATTATTTAAAGTAGAGATAGAACGTAAATGGCGCTGAATAAAATCTCCATTATCTAAAAAAATTCTACTCGGATACCAAGATGCTAAAGCTAAAATATTTTTTCTCGAATTATTCACCTAACTTTTTATAACGTTTCAGTTCTTTCATTACAAAGTAAAGTTGAACCAAATAGCCCATTCCTGCAAAGAAAGAATATAGAGATAACGTCAAAAGTATGTTTTTATTTAGTCCGCCAATCACACAAGTAATCAATGTGACGAAAACCAAATAAATATTGAAGTATAGTGCGTAATGATTTTTCTTGATAACCACAACTATTTGCTGAATAGGATTCATTGCAGAACGACACAAAATCCAAAATGAAAGTATCCACGTCATAATATGCAGACCTCGCCATTCTGGTCCAAGCATCCACTCGAGAATAAAAATTCCGATACAATTCATCAACAAAAGAAAAACAGCAATTGCTCCAACATTGTACAGCACCACTTTTTTCGATAAATCATATAATTGATGTGAACGATGATCAATCATTGCAGCAGATTTCTGAAAGAAAACTTTCGACATCGAATTGGAAAGCAACGTCAAAGGAACAACCAAAACTTTAGCTGAATTTCCCACAAAAGCTACATCTTCTTTCAAGAAATAAATCGCGATCATAATTGGCAATAAATTGTTAGCAATTGCATTCAACGATTCTGAGGGTAATGTATATTTTATGATTTCTTTGTTCTTAGAAATTGTTCGTTTAGCCAACCCAAAGTCAATGGAAGAAAATCGTCCTTTTGTAATTGAAAAATAATATGCACAAGACAAAATAGTTCCGAAAATTGTTCCATAAATCAATCCTGTTTCTTTGTAGCCTATCCAATAAAAAATGAACTGAAAAAAAACCGAAAACAACGCATTAATCACAAATCCAGTCGAAATACTTTTGAATAATTTATACTTTGTAAACAACGTATTTTGTACATTGTTCCAAGCTGTAAATACCCCTGCAACACAACTTAAGAAAACAATAAATAAGGAGGTTTTGAATGTGAAAATTTTTTCTAAAATAGCATAACCCAAAAAGAATAAAATCGTTACAATACTACTCACTAATAATAAGGTTGTAAACAAATTTCTAATCGCTTTCGATGATTTCGAAATCACGAAAATATTCTCTAAACGAAATGTTGTCAAAATAGAAAGAATGGCCACAAAACTCAAAAAAGCATTGTAAGTTCCCGATGCTTCTGGACCATAAATTCGAGCCAAAATAATTCCGCCAATAAACATAATCACTTGCGCAATTGTGTTACCTACCAACAAAGACAAAACACCTTTGGCATTCTTCGTTTTAAATTTTTCTAACTTCGCTTTCAATTGATATTTTCTTCATCAGCAAATCTACATAAAATCCTTAGCTTTGCATTTATGAACACAATAAAACACGTTTTTTTCGATCTTGATAACACACTTTGGGATTTCAGAAAAAATGCAAAATTCGCGCTAGATGAGCTTTACAAAAAGTATGATGTAGAAAATAGATATGGTTTTACATTCGAGGAATTTCATCCATTTTATCACGATAGCAACGAAGGTCTTTGGGCTTTGATTCGTGACAAAAAAATTACAAAAGAAGAATTACGTGCTCGTCGTTTCAAAGAAGCTTTTGATAATCTTGGGATTGATAATGATGCTCTAGCAAAGATTTTTGAAGATGAATACATGGAAACGATTACCAATTACAATGAAGTGGTGGATGGAGCAATGGAATTGTTGGATTATTTGAAACCAAAATATCAATTACACATTATCACAAATGGATTTATCGAAGTTTCGAAACGTAAAATTGAAACATCAGAATTAAATGGTTTTTTTGATACGGTGACTTATGCAGACGAAATCAAAATCTTGAAACCTGATCCTCGTATTTTTTCTTTGGCAATGGAAAAATCTGGTGCTAAAAAAGATGAATCAATTTACATTGGTGACGATTGGATTGCGGATGCTGTTGGCGCAAAAGCTTTCGGAATGTCAGCGATTTTCTTTGATCGATTAGATGATAATTTTTCGATGGATGATGTTCCTACAATTACACATTTAGATGAAGTAAGAAATTATTTATAAACTTAAGGTTCAGAAATTCTGAACCTTTTTTTATGTCAGAAAAAAATCTATTTTTGATAAAAATTACTCAATACTTATGAATTTAAACAACCTAAAATTTCCGCTTGATATAAAGTTTTATATTGCAACTTTTTCCAATGATTTTTCTGTAACAGATGCTAATAATCAACCTGTGTTTTATGTACGCGAAAAAATTCTTTCGTGGCGAGATGTGATTAAAATCTACCGTGATTCATCGAAAAAAGAAGAACTTTTTCAACTTCGTTCGAATAAAATCATCGATTTTCAACAAACTTTTACCATTACAGATGCGAACGGAAATGTTGTTGGTAAAGCAAAACGAAAAACTTTCAAATCCTTTTGGAAAGCGACTTTTCATATTTACGACGCAAATGATAATCATTTATTTACAATCAACGAACGTAGTGGTTTTACGCGTATGATGGACGGAATGGTTGGAGAAATTCCCGTTGTAGGATTTTTCTCAGGTTATATTTTCAATCCAAAATATGTTTTAACTGATTTACAAGGAAGAGAAATGATGGAAGTATCAAAAGAACCTTCATTCTTTGGACGAAAATTTAAATTAAATCAATATCAATCATCCGAAAATGATACACTTTTTGTTTTGAGTTTTATGATGATGCTCATAAGCGATAGAGATCGAGGATAATTTTATTTAAAAAAATATTTGCAGATTCAAAAATAGTCTTTATATTTGCAGTCCAAAATAAGAACAATAGTTTCTTATCCGGAATGGCCGAGTGGCGCAACTGAATAGCGCACTTGATTACGGCTCAAGAGGTTACAGGTTTGAATCCTGTCTCGGTCACAAAAGCAAAAGCTCATCAAAATTTGATGAGCTTTTTATTTTAATACACTTCTGTTTCTTGCGGAATTTCTTCTACTTTTTGAGATTTTTTTGTCATAAAAAATATACAATTCCCAAACCACGTAAACCAAAAAATATAAAATCCGAAATGGAAAGTCTTTTTCAATAAACGATGTGAGGTTTCAGTAAAATCGTAATAGCAATAAATTAATCCAATAATTCCCATAAAAAGGAAAATGAGAGGCAATAACAAACGTTTAAAACGTTTCGTTGTTTTCTCATTCCAAATGGATAATACGATAAAAATAACAGCTTGTATAGCGAATAATAACAAGGCTGTTTTCCACCACGATTTCAGGATCGTATATTCGTTGTAAATAATTGTGATTCCTATTTTACCGATGAATGACATTTTCGAAATCATTATTCCAGAAAGTAAAGAGGAAAATGCCAATATGAGAAGATGTATAATTTTGTTTTTCATTTTAATTAAAATATAAGAAAGCAACACCAAATATTAATCCAATTAGAATTAACAAACCTACTACTGCATTATAAATTTATGCCAACCTGATTCATTTTGAGAAAATTCCTCAAAATTTAACTTTGGATTAAATAGTTTTAAAATAATATATCGAACTCGTATTCCAAAAATTTCTATTATAAGTTCACTAATCGCAATAAAAATTATTTCAAAAATAGCTTGCATATAAATAAATTTACAATCTAATATAAAACAAAAAAGCCTTGCAAATGCAAGGCTTTAAATATTTTGATGAATAATTTTCTTATAAATTTATTGAGAAATCCATTAATTTATTGAATTCTTTCAAACGTTCAGCTAAACCATCACGTGTTAAAGCTCCTAATGATTCTGTTCCAAATTTTTCACATGTTACAGATGCTAATGCAGATCCGTAAACAATTGCACGTTTCATGTTATCGAAAGAAAAATCGTTTGTTTTTGCTAAGTATCCAGAGAAACCACCTGCGAATGTATCTCCAGCTCCTGTTGGATCGAAAACATCTTCTAATGGTAAAGCTGGTGCAAAGAAAACTTGTTCTTCTTGGAATAATAAAGCTCCGTGCTCACCTTTTTTGATGATAACTGTTTTTGGCCCGAATGTCATGATTTTTTTAGCAGCTTTCACTAAACTATATTCACCTGACATTTGACGCGCTTCTTCGTCATTAATAGAAATTACATCAACATCTTTGATCACATCCATCAACTCATTCCAAGCACAATCCATCCAAAAGTTCATTGTATCTAAAACAACCAAACCTGGACGATTATCTAATTGTGTCAACACTCCTTTTTGTACCAATGGATGTAAATTTCCTAACATCAAAACGTCTGGAGATTTACGATCTTGAGGAACAACTGGATTAAACGTTTCTAAAACATTCAATTCTGTGGCTAACGTATCACGTGTGTTCAAATCATTATGGTATTTACCTTCCCAAAAGAATGTTTTTCCTTCTTTTACGATTTCCATTCCATCTAAATTAATTCCTTTTGAAATTAATAAATCGATGTATTCTTGAGGAAAATCTCCACCAACAACTGAAACGATTGCAGTATCCACGCCCAATAAAGAAGACGCCATACCGATATATGTAGCGGCACCACCTAAGATTTTATCTGTTTTCCCGAAAGGAGATTCTAATTTATCAAAGGCAACTGTACCAACTGTTAATAAACTCATTTTATATTCTTGATTAAATAGTTTGCAAATATATTGAATAGATTTGAATTAAGACATATTAAGACAATGCGTTAGCCAAATCAGAAAAAACAACTTCGGTTTGTTCTCCCGAAATCATATCTTTTACTGTCGCTTTTTGCTCAGCAATTTCTTTTTCACCCAAAAGAATTACTTTCTTAATTCTTTTTTTATCAGCATATCCCATTTGCTTTTTCATTTTTGCATCATCAGGATAAACCTCTGTATTAATTCCACTTTGACGTAATTGTTTTACCAATTTCATTGCCTCAGCAGCTTCTTTCGTTCCGAAATTAATGAACAATGCTTGGATATTTGTTGAATCTTCTAAAGCTGGGAATAAATTATTTTCTTCTAAAACTAAATATGTACGATCTAATCCAAAAGAAATTCCTACTCCAGAAATATCTTTCAATCCAAAAATTCCTGTCAAATCATCGTAACGACCACCTCCACCAATAGATGAAGAGAATTCTCCGATTTTCGCTTTCACTTCGAAAATAGCTCCAGTATAATAATCTAAACCACGTGCTAATGTCAAGTTCAAAACTAATTCAGCAGATTGTAAACCAATAGTTGTTGTATTTTCAAAAACAAATTCTAATTCTTCAATTCCTTTTAATCCAATTTCCGAAGATTTTAAAATTTCTTTTAATTGAGCAAATTGTGTTTTATAATCTCCATTCATTGAGAATAAAGGTGATAAAATTTCAATGGCAGAATCAGAAATTCCTTTTCCACGCATTTCTTCTTTTACCGCTTCTTCACCAATTTTATCCAACTTATCTAAAGCCACTGTAAAATCAATCAATTGAGCCGAAATATCTGCTACTTCTGCTAAACCTGATAAAATTTTGCGGTTGTTAATATGAATTTCAACTGGCGTTTTTAATTCTGTAAAAACCGAATCATACAATTGTACAAAATCAACTTCTTGTAATAACGAATCCGAACCTACAACATCTGCATCACATTGAAAAAACTCACGGAAACGACCTTTTTGAGGACGATCGGCACGCCAAACTGGTTGAATTTGGTAACGTTTGAAAGGAAATGTAATTTCATTTTGATGTTGCACCACATAACGTGCGAAAGGCACAGTTAAATCGTAGCGCAACGCTTTTTCAGAAATTTGCGCAATTACTTTTTGACTATTTCTATCTGTTAACAATTGCTCATCAACTTTTGCTAAATAATCTCCAGAATTTAAAATCTTGAAAATTAATCGATCTCCTTCTTCTCCATATTTACCTGTTAAAGTTGATAAATTCTCAAATGAAGGTGTTTCGATTGGAGAAAATCCGAATAACACGAATTGTTTCTTAATCGTATTGATAATATATTGACGACGATTCACTTCTAAAGGCGAGAAATCTCTTGTCCCTTTGGGAATCGATGGTTTTTGAATTGCCATTTTTCTAAATCTTACTTATAAAGATGCAAAAATACATCATTTTGATTTTTAACACGACATTTTGTTTCAAAATCATTGTTTTAGAAAGAATTTAATTAAAATTCATAAAGTCAACCTGAACTCGTTTCAGGTTCACATCACGTTATTAAAAAATAAATTATGCTGCAGAAAGATTCTGAAACAAGCTCTGAATGATAATTCTATACAAAATTAAAAAGAGGATGAGAAGCTGAAATAAATTCAGCTTGACAATCACTACACAAATCAATCTTATAAATCTTAATTAATATCGTAATTTTGCTTTTATGTATTTGAAAGAACTTAAAGCGCGACAATTCAAGAATTTTGATGAAAATAATTTCGAATTTTCACCAAAAATTAATGCTTTTGTAGGACAAAATGGAAAAGGCAAAACCAATATTTTGGATGCTATTCACTATTTGGCTTTAAGTAAATCGTATCTGAATCATTCGGATGCGATGAATATTCAGTTTGATTGTGATTTTTTTACATTAGAAGGTACTTTTGATCGAAATGAATCTGCTGATGTGATTTTTTGCTTGGTTCGTTCTGGTCAGCCCAAACAATTAAAACGAAATTCTAAATCGTATGATCGTATTTCTGATCATATTGGTCAATATCCTTTAGTGATGATTTCACCTTATGACAGTGATTTAATCAAAGAAGGAAGTGAAGTTCGACGCAAATTTTTGGATAATATTATTTCGCAATCGAATAAGCAATATTTAGCTGATTTGATGCGATACAACAAGGTTTTAGTTCAACGAAATGCCTTGCTAAAATACTTTGCTGCAAATAATACATTTGATTCAACTTCTTTGGAAATTTATGATGAAGAATTGATTCATTTAGGAAAGAAAATACATGAAGTTCGAAAAGAATTTATTCAAACTTTTTTGGAAGCTTTCCTAAAATATTACAATGAAATTTCAGAAGGTCGAGAAAAAGTGAACATCGAATATGTTTCGCAATTAAATGATGCACCTTTTGAAACGGTTCTGAAAAAAGCTTTGTACAAAGATCGTTCGACGCAATATTCGACAGCCGGAATACATAAAGATGATTTATTGTTTACGATTACCAATTATCCAATCAAGAAATTTGGTTCGCAAGGTCAACAAAAATCGTATTTAATTGCATTGAAATTAGCCCAATTAGAAGTTATCAAATCTTCATTAAACATCACTCCATTATTATTATTGGACGATATTTTTGACAAATTGGATGAACACCGTGTAACACAACTGATTAAATTAGTGAACGAAGAACGTTTTGGACAAATCTTTATTACCGATACACATCCCGAAAGAACAGAGCAAATCATTAAACAAATTAATTCTGAAAGTAAAGTTTTCCGTTTATGAAAAAGTACGAAAAAAGAAGTAATCAGCAAACGCTTGGTCAAGCTTTGGAGCATTTCATTAAACAAAGTGGAAAAGAAGAATTGATTTGGGAAGTCAAAGCAGAAGAGGCTTGGCAAACGGTAATGGGAAAATTTTTCGAGAAATATACGGACCGAGTTGAAGTAAGACAAAGAGTTTTGTATGTAAAAATTAATTCTCCTGCGATGCGACAAGAATTATTGATGGGAAAATCAAAGATTCTAGCTAATATAAATGAAGAAATTAAAAAGGATTTTTTAGTTGACGTAAAAATATTTTAAATGCCTTACATCGAACATTCTACTTACCCTACACCTAATTTCATCAATCGAAATGCGCATCTTTCTACTATTATTCCAGCGAAATTCAAGAAATATCCTGTTCCAGATTACACAAGAGAAAAAATGGAAACCGATGATGGCGATTTTCTGAATTTGGATTGGCGATTTCAAGAAAATAAAGACAAATTAGTTATACTTTTTCACGGATTAGAAGGCGATTCGAAACGAACGTATCTTAATTCGTGTTCAGATTATTTTTATGATAAAGGATTTAATATTCTGGCTTGGAATCATCGCTCTTGTGGAGGCGAAATGAATGACACTTGTCGTTTGTATCATCATGGATCAATTGATGATGTACACAGAGTTGTAGAAAAAGCGTTGAAAGAAAATTATCAAGAAGTTTATTTGATTGGCTATTCGATGGGTGGTGCTTTGGTTTTGAATTATCTTGGAGGTTATGAAGTTTCGAACAAGATAAAATCTGCTGTTGTTTTTTCTGCACCAATTTCTCTAAAATCATGTGCTGACACATTGAAAATATTTCCGAATACAATTTATTTTAAAAATTTCAAACGCACTTTAGTTCCAAAATTTAAAATAAAAGCAAAACAATTTCCAGGAGTTCTGAATGAAAAAATGATTGATAAGATCAAAACATTTGATGAAATTGATGATTATTTTACTGCACCAATGCATGGTTATAGCAGCAAAGAAGATTACTATCACAAAGCTTCGCCTGCAACTGTTTTAGATCATATCAAAACACCATGTTTGATTGTCAACGCTGCAAATGATCCTTTTTTAGGGAAAGATTGTTATCCTATCGAACGTTTTAAAAATCATACATTTTGCACTTTCGAAATGCCAAAATATGGTGGACATTGTGGTTTTCCATTAGAAAACAATAAACATTCTTGGGCCGAAATTAGAGCTTGGGAGTTTATAAAATAAAAAAACCTCGAAGTAAACTTCGAGGTTTTGATATTATTTATTTATAAACTTTGTTAATTTTATTAAATCAGATTCGTTTGTAGAATTAATTTTTTCTTTATTTATATATGCTTTTATCTTATCATCTTTAAAAAAATTAATAAATTCTTTTTTCTTGTTAGGAATTAAAATAATATCATTCTTAAAATTCATAAAATAAATTGGCTTATCAGATGTATATTCTTTCGTTAATGTTCCGACATCCATTATATCTTCTTTTTGTAAAATTTCTTTTAAAATTACTTTTTCCTTTTTATAAAGGTTAATATTTTTTCCTTCTGAAAGTATTTGTAAAAAACCAGATTCTAAATTACCATCTTCTAATTTATAATGCTCTATATAAATAAATTTTTTATTACTATTTATAAAAGTAATAATCATATTCTGCAGCTTATCTAAGTCATAAGAAACATTCTCGTTTAGATACTCCATTTCATCAGAGTAGTGATTATAACGCAATAACTTTACATTAGAATTAGCACCTTCTATAGTAAATGGTGAAAGTCCATCCTTTAAATAAGGATTACCTTTTATTGACAAATCAATTTTAGATAATTGAATTCTATGGCTACCTTGAGAAACACCTACTGTCAATGGGTCGAGATTAACTTGACCGTTTACATAGCATATAAAAAATAAAAAAATAATACTATATTTAATTTTCATAATTCAAATTATATTTAATTGAATTTACAAATATTATGTCAATAAAAAAAAGACTATCTTAAAAAGATAGTCTTTTTTATTACTTAAATTAATATCCTGACGTTTGGGTCATATTAGGATTTCTATTGATTGTTCCTTGATCAATAGGCAATTGCCATTTATGACTAGTAGGTGTTAAAGTTTGTCCAACAGGAACACTTCCACTTCCATCAGCATAAAAACCATTTCCTGATCTTTGAATACCATTTTTATATTGCGCAGGTACATTTACATTTTGCAATCTTTTTAATGTAAACCATCTATCACCAGTTTCAAAAGCCAGTTCCTTACGTCTTTCCAGAATAATTGCATCAAATATAGCTACTCCAGTTTCCCCTCCTGCATAAGAAGAATATCTATTGTTTCTTAATTTATTTAATGTTGCTAAAGCCCCTCCTTGATCACCAGATAAATATTGTGCTTCAGCTAAATCTAAGATAGTTTCTTCAACTCTCAAATAACGTCCATTATTTACTCCTGGAATATTTGTAGCTGGATTTCCAGAAATATATTTATTAACAGCAATTGTAGGCTTTCCATTTGCATTATCTGGATTAAATAATTTCACACTAGCTGACATTCTTTCAGGCTCTGTAGTTGGATTAAATAACTCATAAAATCTTTTATCTACAGAATATTCCATATTGATATTAGCATTGCTTGTTCCTTGACTATAGCTAACTCCAATTGCAGGATCATTTGTTAAAACAAAAGGAATTTCAAATAATACTCCATTACTATTTATACCTTTCCACATGTTTAGCAATTGGTCTTTAGCTACAGGATTAACCTTATTTACAACAGGTTGCGCATACTCAATCACTTTAGTATAATTCCCTAAGTATAAATAAGTTCTAGCTAACAACGCTTGTACAGTATTACTATTAATTCTATCAGTACCAGTACTTGTGTTTAAATTACTTAAAGCTTCAGTAAAATCTTTAAGTATTTTATCATATACTACTTTAACATTCTCTTCTCTACCTGGAGATTCAAAAGGGATATATTTATCTATATATGGTATCCCTTGCGAACTTAAAGCATCTGCACTTTGAGTTGGTATTTTAGCATAAGTTCTTGCAACCTCTAAATGTACCAATGCCCTTAAAGCTAAAGCTTCACCTTTTATTTGACGTTTAAAATCTCCATCAGGTAGATTATCTATATTAGCTAAAATTAAATTAGCTCGCATAATAATATTATACGATGAATTATATTTTGAAGTTGGAGTCATATTTCCATCATACTCCCATTGAGTAGACGCTAACCTATTTGCCTGACGACCATTAGTATTAAATATTACATCATCTGCTAATATATCTCCTAAAACATTTATGTCTGAAGATCCGTTAGATGCAGCATAGTACCCTGATTGTTTAAAACCTTGGTAAACTCCTAATATAGCTCTTGTAAAATCTGCGGGAGTTTGATAAAAATTCTCTACAGCTGTACCTGTAGGAGAATCTTGCATAATATCATCATCACTACAACTATTAAATGATAATAATAATGATAAAGCTAAAAATGTTATTTTAATTTTTTTCATCTTTTTTTTTTAGAAATTAACATTTAAACCTAATGAATAAGTTCTTGTATTTGGATATGAAAATAATGAATATGCGTTTGCTATAAATCCAGAATCACCAGGAACAGCATATCCACTACTTGCAGTCCCAGCAATAGGATTACCATGGAATTTAGTCCATAAAGCCAAGTTTTGTATTTGTGTAAAAATTCTAACTCCTTTTAAACCTGTACCTTTTAATAATTCGTCAAACGTATATCCAAGAGATAAACTTCTAAAGTTTAAATAATCAGATTTCTCTAAGAATTGAGTAGAATATCTAAATCCAGCTGAAGTTGGACGTTGAAATTCTGTTTGATCACCTGGATTTCTCCAATAATCATTTGCTTGAACAGCTTTATTATTAGTTGTTGTAGGACTAGTTAATATTTGATAGGTGTTATTATAAGTATAACCTCCCGCACTAAAAACAAAATCTGCATTTAAATCAAATCCGTAAAACTTAGCATTTAATCCAAAACCTCCTGTTAAAGTAGGCATAGGAGATTTACCTGTCGCTATTGCATCTCCTGCATCATAAGTTTCAGTTATATTCCCATCTAAATCATAGTATTGCGCATTACCATTATCTCTATTAATACCTGCAAATTTCACCATATAAAATTGATACGGAGCTCCTCCTTTTATATGTTTCATATCTTCAACAGTTCCAGAAACTATTAATTCATCTAAACCATTTAAGTCATTTATTTTATACTTCATTTTTGTTAAAGTACCATATACACTTAAACCATACTCTTTCTTATTAATAATATCATAATTTAACTCAACCTCTACCCCACTAGAAACTAATTCTCCAGCATTAATAGTTGTTGTAAATGAACCTGTTTCTCTTGGTAACTCTTTAGTAAATAAAAAATCTGTACGTGTATCTTTAAAATACGAAACATTACCAGTTAATGATCTATTAAGCAAAGCAAAATCTAATCCTACATTTAATTTTTTATTAATTTCCCATGTAGTATTTGGATTTGCAATATTTAAAGATGGAGCAGCAATCCCTTGACTATTATATGTTCCAGTCATAGACATTAAAGTCAAATTAGAATATCTTGCTAGACCTGAATCATCTCCTACTTCACCATAAGATGCTTTCAACATCAAACTATTAACAAATTTATTAGATCTTAAAAAGTCTTCTTTTGCTATATCCCAAGCAACAGAAGCTCCCCAAAAAGTTCCATATTTATTATCTAATCCAGCTAAAGAAGTTCCATCTCTTCTTACATAACCATCAACAAAATATTTTCTTGCATAATCATAGTTAACAGAACCTAAATACCCAAAACGAGTCACAGCCCATCTTGCAGTATTTGAAGACTGTAATTTAGTTGTAGCTAAACTTTGTACATCTTGATAATCATTAGGAAATCCTTGAGAACTTAAAGACATTGAATAGCTCGATTGATTAATATACTCTGAAGCTATAGTTGCTCTAATATTATGTTTGTTAAATGATTTTATATAACTAACCTCGTTTCTCCAGTTATAATCAAGCCTATCAAGACTCTGATCACTTTTCGATCCTCCAGAACCTAAAATAGCCATTAAATTAGCAGAAGGAGCTGTAAAATTTTCATATTGTAATCTTCTGTATGTAGCTCCAAATGTTGTTCTAGCAAATAAATTTTTAGCTAGTTCATATTCAAAAAATGCAGAACCATATAATCTAAACGTTCTCGTTTGATTCTTTGTATAATACATTTCATCTAATGCATTATACCCCATAGCGTTTACAGATTGATTAAATGTAGGATCTCCATTAGCTTTATATATGATATTTCCATCATTATCTAGCTTATAAACACTAGCAAATGGTCTATTTTGTAAAACACTGTAAAAAGCATTTTGACCGTTATTAATATCTCTAGGTTCATCTAATGTTTGATAAGACCCATTAAGATTAATTCCATATTTAGCTTTATCTGATAATTTAGACGAAATATTAAGAGTTCCTGTAATTCTATCTAAACCTTTGTAATAGTTAACCGCTCCTGAATTTTTATCATAACCAATTGAAAAAGATTGAGAATCTCCATCAATATTACTAGCCATATTAAAATAATGAGATGTTATTAAACCGTTCTTAAAAAATGAATCATTCCAATCTGTATCAATCTGAGCTAACTGATCAATCTGAGCTTGTGTTCTAGCCACTCCACCTGCTACTCCTTTGATTGAGGATAAACTATTTTGATAATCTAATAATTGTCTTGAGTTCATTACATCCATATCATTTTGTTTCATCATCTCAGTAAAACCAATTCTTGATGAATATGAAAATGATTTAGAATTTTTCTTAGCTCCTTTAGTTTTGATTATAATAACTCCATTTGCACCTCTAGCACCATAAATAGCTAATTGGGAAGCATCCTTCAAAACAGTAACATCCTGAATATCTTGTGGATTTATAGTATTCATATCTGTAACTGACATATAAGTACCATCCACTACAAATAATGGAGATTTATTACCTCCACCTAATCCCATAGCTCCACGGATTGTTACATTAGAAGTAGCTCCAGGCGCTCCATTCTGAGCTTGAGAAGTTAATCCCGAAACTTTTCCACCTAACATTTGATCAACAGATAATGAAGGGTTAAAATTTTCTAAACTTTTACCAGACACAACTGTTTCTCCTGATTTAGAAGGAGAATCGAAAATACTTGTAATAACTACCTCTTCTAAAGCAGTTTCATCTGAATATTTCAAAGCTCCTAAATTAGTAGAAGTCACTTTAAATTCTTTTCCATTGATCACTAATGTATCACCTACTTTAGCATCAATGTTAAAATTTCCGTTCTCGTCAGTATATGCAACTTTATCAGTCCCTTTTACAGTTACCTCTACGTCTGACTCTGGAAAATTGTTAGCATCGTTAACTACACCCGTTACTTGAGCAAAAGCCACTGTTCCTAATCCTAGGAAAGCTAATAAGCCCAAAGATGTTAATCTTCTCCTCATAGTTTTATATTTTATAACATTTTAGACAAAACTCTAACTTTTTTTTAAGAATTCCAAAAAGTGATCTATTTTTTTTATTTACCAACATCTTTAAAGAAATAACTTTACATTATTATATTCAGTACCCGTTGTGCATTTTAAATAATTTGAGTTTTTAGATTATTAATATTTCGATTTAAGTGTATTTTAATAATGTACTGATTCAATGTTTGTGTAGTAATTTTAGCTAGAATTCT
>NZ_DJTP01000039.1:0-31459 GCF_002440405.1 Empedobacter sp. UBA6305
TAAAAAGGAAGCTTCCTTTTTGCAACTAACTCAGAACTTACAACCAGCGTTAGGGAGAGTAGTCTAAATCCTTTTGTAGAAATTGGATTTTCTTACTTGTAATAGAATTTTATTCTACAAAAGATTGCAACGGATAGCCCGACCGAGCGATTTACATTTCTTGTTATTGAATTATTAAGAGATAATTGAGGGAGATTGTATAAATACGAGGAATAGAGCGAGTGAATGCCCAAATAAATTTTTCAATAGAAATATACTTTTATTGATAGGTTCATACTTAAGTATATGTGGAATATGGATTTGATTTCATAAAAAAAATATAAAATATAAACTATGTTCAAAATTATTAGAAGTTTATCATTTGAAATTTAATAGCTTTACAGCTTAATATTACTTAATTGGATCAGAAAATATTAGATCACATTTTAGATAAGGATTGGGAACAGGCTTTTAAACTTCTTGTAAAAGATTATCATCAGAGAGTTTATTGGCAAATTCGTCGTATGGTTTTGATTCATGAAGACGCAGATGATATTGCTCAAAATGTTTTTATAAAAATCTATCAAAATTTGAATTCATTCAAAAATGAATCAAAATTATCGACATGGATTTTTAGGATTACTTATAACGAAACCATCAATTTTATTCATAAAAATGCTAAAGAACAAAATGTTTCGTTTGAAGATTATTCGATGAATATTGCAGATGATTTATCTACGGATGAGTATTTTACAGGTGATGAAATTGAGTTGAAACTACAAAAAGCGATTGCAAGTTTGCCAGAAAAGCAGCGCGTAGTATTTATGATGAAATATTATGATGAAATGAAATATGAACAAATTTCTGAAATTTCAGGAACATCTGTTGGTGCGCTAAAGGCGTCTTATCATCATGCAGTTACAAAAATTAAAGAATTTTTAGAGGATGAAGATTAAACCTTTTTAACTTTTTTTTGTCTTATGAATGATATGAAAGAAAATGGATTAAAAAATAATTTTAAGGTTCCAGAGAATTATTTTAAGAATTTAGAAGATGAAATTTATTTTAAAAGCTTAAAACAAAAGGAAAATTATACAACCCCTACTAATTATTTTGACGATTTAGAACAGTCAATTTTATCGAAAACTATTGATAAAAAAGAAACAAAAGTTGTACATTTCAATATTTGGTGGGCTGCTGCTTGTATATTGCTATTAGCATTGGTTGTAACTCCTTTTGTGATTAATTCTACAGAAAAATCTACAGAAGTTGTGGATACAAAAACAGAAAATCATGTTTACGAGAAGATCTATGATTCGTATATAGTGAGTGATCAAAACAAAAAATCGTCCAATGTAACATTAGACGATTCTGATTTTGCTTTATATGATTATTAAGAAATTCTAAATAATTTCTGCACTTAAACCTCGGTTCAATAATTCTGTGCATCGAGGTTTTAAATCTTCTAATTCACCCGTCAAGACTTCGCATTTACCTTTGTAGTGAATCAAAATAGAACATTGTTCCGCTTGCTCTGGCGTGTGTTCACAAACATCAATCAACGATTCGATTACCCAATCAAAAGTATTCACATCATCATTGTAAACAATAATTTGATATTTGTGTGATTCCTGTTCCAATACATCAACAGCCGAATCTTTTTCCGTTTCCCACATGGGTTGCGTTGCGTATTTTGTCATATCATTTTATTTTTTGAAATGTAGCGCAATCCACTCATTTCGTTGTTTTTTAGATACAAATTTCAAACCATTTTCTGTACAAAAAGCTAAGATATCATCAAAATCTTGCTCCATCAATCCACTTAAAAATAAATCACCATTTTCATTCAAAACATTGATGTAAGAAGGAATTTGACTGATTAAAATATTTTTGTTGATATTCGCTAAAATAATGTCAAACTGTTTGCTTCCCAAAAGTGAATTATCACCCATTTTCGCATCTAAACTAACACCATTTCGTTTTCCATTTTCGATAGAATTTTCCACAGCCCACTCGTCAATATCGATACATTCTGCATAATTTGCACCACGTTTCATTCCTAAAATTGCAAGAATTGACGTTCCACAGCCCATGTCCAAAATATCTTTTCCTGTAAATTCAGTTTCCAAGATATATTCTACCATCAAATGTGTTGTAGAGTGATGTCCAGTCCCAAAAGACATTTTTGGTTGAATGATAATTTCGTACGGAATATTTTCAACTGTTTCGTGAAATTCTGCACGAATCAAACATTGGTCATTCACTAAAATTGGCGTGAAATTTTCTTCCCAAGTTGCATTCCAATTTTGTTGTTCAATTTCTTGACGCGTATAAGAAAAATCAATATTCTCGATAGAATCAATCACTTCTTTTACTTGGTCAATATTTTCGTCAGTTTTTGGCATGTAAGCATCAAAACCTTCTTCGTTTTCAACAAAACTTTCAAAGGGTAGTTCAGAAATCATTGCAATAATAATTTCATTAAAAGGCTCTACTTCCGCAACTTTAAATTTATATTCGATATAATTTGTCATAAAAAAATGTAGAAAACATCAAATTGTTTTCCAGCGCAAATTTACGATTTTTATAATTAATGATAAAGGAGATTATTTATCAAATGGAAAGTCCTTCAAACCAACCATCATTTCACGTTTTCCTGGAGGCCCAGGACGTTTTTGTACAATATAGCCCAAATCTTTCAAACCTCTTTTTATGGTTCCTTTCGCTGCATAAGTGGTAAAAATGGCAGATTTTTTAGTTAAAGAATCAACAATTTCTAACAATTCTTTTTCCCATAATTCTGGTTGAACACGAGAACCAAATGCATCAAAATAAACTAAATCAAAATTATTTTCGTTGATATTTTTCAGATTGAAAAAATCTTCTTCCACTTTCTTAACTTCAAAATATGGAGAAATTTTATTCCAATTTTCCCAATTTGAATGAAATAATTGTTGATAATAATCTAAAAACTCTTCTTTTCGATGTTCAAATTCCGGATAAAGTTTGAAAACATTTTCGAAATAATTCACCAATTCAAATTCTTCATCAGAAACTGGAAATTTTTCAATTCCAACATATTGCACTGGAGTTTTATGTTTTTCAGCTTCCATCAAAGTAATGAAAGAATTAAGTCCCGTACCTAATCCAATTTCTATAATTTTTATAGGATTTTTTGTTTCTGTAAAATGATGAAATCCATTTTTTATAAATACATGAAAAGCCTCTTGTACAGCGCCATGCTTAGAATGATAAGATTCATCCCAATCTTCAATATAGATAGTTTTAGATCCATCTTCCGTTTCTTGAATAATTCTTTTCATCGTCGAAAGTTATGATATTTATTATGAAAAAGTGCAAATAAAATGTACCTTTGATAAGCACAAACAAAATATATCATAAAATGATTATAGAAAAAATTGCTGAATCAAAATTTAACGATTCAGTTTTTAACTCTACTACTTTTGGGAAAGAGTTTACAGATCACATGTTGATCGCGCATTACAAAGATGGTAAATGGGATGAGCCAAAAATTGTTCCTTACGGACCAATTTCAATGACTCCAGCAGCGATGTCTTTCCATTATGGTCAAACAATTTTTGAAGGAATGAAAGCCTACAAAAATGATAACGAAGAAGTGTTTATTTTCCGTCCAGAGAAAAACTTCGAGCGTTTTAATTTATCTGCGGCACGTCTTAATATGCCTCAAATTCCGAAAGAAATTTTTATTGATGGTTTAGAAGCTATTATTGATATCGATCGTCAATGGGTACCAAAAGATTACGGAACGTCATTATATATTCGTCCAGTAATGTTCGCAACAGAAGAAGCAGTTTCTGCTAGGGCATCTAACGAATATATTTTTGCTATTTTATTAGCTTATGCTCCTAATTATTACGATAAACCTTTATCAGTAAAAATTGCTGATTATTATAGTCGTTCAGCTCAGGGAGGTGTTGGTTTTGCAAAATGTGGAGGAAACTATGCTGGATCTTTCTTTCCAACTTCTGAAGCTCAAAAAGATGGTTATGATCAAGTAATTTGGACAGATTCTATCGAGCATAAATACATTGAAGAAGCAGGAACAATGAATGTGATGGTGCGTATAGGAAATAAAATTTTAACAGCGCCAACGTCTGAGCGTATTTTGAACGGAGTAACACGTGATTCTGTTTTAACTTTAGCAAAAGATAGTGGATATGAAGTAGAAGTACGTCCTGTAGAAGTACAAGAATTGTATGATGCTTACAAATCAGGAGAATTAAAAGAAGTATTTGGATGTGGAACTGCTGTTGTAATTACACAATACGATGCAGTTGGATTTGGTGAAGAGCGTGCTCAATTACCAACTTTAGCTGAAGAAGATTCTTTTGCATTACAATTGAAAAAGAAATTAAAAGATATTCAATACGGATTAGCAGAAGATCCTTATGGATGGAGAATTAAAATCGAAAAACAAGCTTAATTTTGTTTAAGTAAATTTTTTGAAAATATAAGCTGACAATTTGATTGTCAGCTTTTTTTGGCACGATATTTAATAATATGTTATACAAAGTACTATATTTGCAAAATGAATGGACTACAGAAATTTTTAATCATCTGTTCAGGGAGTAGTCTTGAACTCTTGAAAAAAACACCAACAGATATCAACAAACATGTTGGTATTGGAGGTGTCATATTATTTACAGGAATTTTGGCGGCTTTGTCTGCTGGATATGCGCTGAATACTGTTTTTGATAATATATATGCAGCAACAGGTTTTGGTTTGTTGTGGGGATTAATGATTTTTAATCTTGACCGATATATTGTCACATCAATGAAAAAGTCAGGTGGATTTTTTCGTCAGTTTTTTATTGCTTTGCCACGTATTTTGGTTGCAATTTTATTAGGTATTGTGATTTCGAAACCGTTAGAATTAAAAATTTTCGAGAAAGAAATTAACAAGCAATTAAATATTATTGTCAATCGAAATAAAGCGGAATTACAAAAAGGAATTGATGCGCGTTATGCTGAATTGGGAACGCCTTTTTCGAATGAACGAAAAGAAATTTATGCAGAAATTGATAAATTAAGAAATGAGTATAATTCAGCTTCTACCGAGTTGGAAAAAGAAGTTGTTGGTACACAAACTGAAACAACAACTGGACGCGAAGGTTATGGACCAAATGCGAAACGAAAAGCAGAATTGAAAAAACAAAAAGCTGCCGAAATCGAAACTTATATTCAACAATCTGCGCCTCGTTTAGCTGAAATTAATAAAGAATTAGATCGATTGAATGTTGCAAAAGAAAAAGAAATTGATGCGGCTAAACCAACCGAAGAGAATTACAATGGTTTTGCTGCACGTATGCAGGCTTTAGACGAATTGTCAGTTAATAATCCAATTTTAGGGATTGCAGCTATTTTTATAGCTCTTGTGTTTATCTCGTTAGAAACTGCGCCAGTTTTAGTGAAATTAATTGCACCAAAAGGACCTTATGATTTTCTCTTAGAAAAACATGAACATTCGTTCAAGATTTTCAGTAAAGAATCCATTCAGATTATGGATATCAAATCTGAAAAACGTGTGAAACATGAGTTAGAAAAAGTATAAATAATTAAAAAAGTAACTTCCGTTTGAAGTTACTTTTTTAATTTTGCATAAGATATGGAAACTTATAAAATAGAAATTTACGGAGAAGACGAAAACCAAATTCAACGAATGGAAGAGGTGATTGCTCCAATAAAAGATATACAGGATTATTTTTGGAAAATTCTTTGGGTTGATGGTGAAAGTGAAACGGACGAATATTCGGTTTTCGAATTGCAAGAAGTGATTGATCAACAAGACGGAATTTTTGTGGAATATGATCAGTTAGAAAGTTTGTGTTATAAAATGGAACATGTAACGGAGGCGTTGATTATTGGAGATAGAAAAGAAAATAATTTGCATGTAAATATTGAGGATGAAAATTTATACGACAACGAAGTTGTGTTTGAATTTGTGAAAGATTCACATTGGCAAATTTTGACTTCGGATATCAATATTGTTGATACGTTCAAAGTTTTCTTTCCAAATAGTAAAATCATTGATTAAAAATAAAAGCCACTTTTTAGTGGCTTTCTTATTTATTTTTGATTCAATTTTTGGAAAATTTGTAAGGTTTCTTTTGCTTCTCTTACATCGTGCACACGCAAAATTTTTGCACCTTTTTGTAACGCAACCATATTCAGGACAGAAGTTCCGTTTAAAGCTTCTTGCGGAGTTGTTTCGAATAAATTATAAATCATCGATTTTCTTGAAATTCCTACTAATAAAGGAAAACCTTCAAAACCTAAAACTTCCATTTTACTGAATAATCCGTAATTATGATCCAATGTTTTTGCAAAACCAAAACCAGGATCTAAAATAATATCATTCACTTTTGCAGCTTTTAATTGCGCAATTTTTTTGGAAAAATATTCGTTTACTTCCAGCGTAATATCTGCATATTCAGGATTATTTTGCATTGTTTTTGGCGTTCCTTTCATATGCATTAAAATGTATGGAACTCGAAGTTCTTTGATTGCATCAAACATATTTTCGTCTAACTCCCAACCCGAAACATCATTTATAATAGAAGCACCAACTTTTACAGCTTCACGTGCAACATTTCCTCGAAAAGTATCAATCGAAATAATCAATTCTGGATATTCTTCAATAATTTTTTCGATAATTGGTGCAGTTCTATCAATTTCTTCCTGCTCCGAAATATTTTCTGCTCCAGGTTTTGTCGAATAACCACCAACATCAATCATATCGGCACCTTCGGACAAGTGTTTTTCAACTTTTTCTAAAATCAAATTCATCGATTGATTACTGCCACCATCGTAAAAAGAGTTTGGCGTTGTATTCAAAATTCCCATAATTTTAGGCTCGTTCAAATCAATCAAACGACCATTACAATTAATTGTCATATCTTAGAAGTTCTTTAAGCAATTTCAATTATTTTTGAAATCGAAACGAAATTATGAAAAATACCTCAATTCAATTTAAAGAAATCATCTCTGTTTGTCGAGATTTATATACAAAAAAATTACAAGATTACGGTCCAGCTTGGCGTGTACTGCGTTTGCCGTCTTTAACAGATCAAATTTTTATCAAGGTAAACCGTATTCGTACGTTGCAAGAAGCAGCGGAGCGTTTGGTTGATGAAGACGAAGAAGGAGAATTTGTGGCAATCGTTAATTATTCGATTATGGCATTGATTCAGTTGGAACTTGGTTTTGCAGATCAGCCAGATTTGACAGACGAACAAGCTATCGAATTTTATGATAAATATGCAACAATTGCGCACGATTTGATGATGAAAAAAAATCATGATTACGGTGAAGCTTGGAGAGATATGCGTGTAAGTTCGATCACAGATTTAATTTATCAGAAAGTTTTGCGCACAAAAAGTATCGAAGATAATAAAGGAAAAACAATTGTGTCTGAAGGTTTAGATGCAAATTATTTGGATATGATTAATTATTCGATTTTCGCAATGATTTTAATTAACGAAAAGAAAGCTTCATGAGGTATTTAGTTCAATTTGCCCGAATTATAGTTGGAGTTATTTTTATAATTTCTGGATTTGTAAAAAATGTAGATCCAATTGGGTTAAGTTTCAAATTAGAAGAATATTTTTCGCCAACAGTTCTTAACATTCCATTTTTAGAAGGTTTGAGTTTGCCTTTGGCAACTTTCTTTTCACTTTTTGAAATAGTTTTAGGCGTTTTATTATTGCTTGGCGTTTGGAAAAGATTTACAACAATAGCTTTATTGTTAACGATTATTTTCTTTACATTTTTAACATTTTATTCAGCTTATTTCAACAAAGTAACCGATTGTGGATGTTTTGGTGATGCACTAAAATTAGAACCTTGGACATCATTTTACAAAGATGTTGTGCTTTTGGTGTTGATAATTATTTTAGTGATTGGTCAAAAATATATCAAACCATTATTTGTCGAAAAAGCAAATTATGTAATCAATTTTATAACAATTTTAGGTTCTGCAATTATTGCTTATATCGGAATTAATCATTTACCAATTATCGATTTTAGACCTTATGCAGTTGGCAAAAATTTAATTGAAGGAATGAAATCTCCCCAAGAGTTAGGTTTGAAACCAACAACGTATAAAACGATTTACACCATGAGAAATAGTGTAGATGGAAAAGTGGTAGAAATTGATGATGCGCAATATATTGCCGATGATAAGTGGTATAAACATGGAACGCCTTGGGTGATTGAAGCGGATAAAACACGTACAATTGTAGAGAAAAAAGGGTACGAACCACCAATTCATGATTTTAATTTTGATTGCAATGGAGTTGATAAAACGTCTGAAATTTTAAATGCCCCGAAAGCGATTGTTTTTGTCATTCCATTTGTTGAAAAAGTAAATGATAAACAAATTGCGAAATTAAATACTTTAGGAAAAGAAGCGAAAGCAAAAGGTTTTATTGTAACAGCGGTTTCGAATAATCCAATTAAAGGTTTAGAATTGGAAAATTGTTTTATGGATCAAACGACGATGAAAACAATTATTCGTTCAAATCCTGGTGTGATGATTTTAGAAAAAGGAACGGTAAAAGCGAAATATCATGACAACGATTTTCCATCAATTAATCGATTAGAAGAATTATTTTAAAAAGTGATTAATTATATTTTAAATAAAATTTTCTACGGATTTCTAACGCTTTTTGGTGTTGTGACTGTAGTTTTTCTATTGTTTTCTGTTCTTCCTGGAGATCCTGCACGTATGATGCTTGATCAGAAAGAAGATCCTGAACAATTGGCTCAAATTAGAAAAAACTTAGGTTTAGATCAACCTTTATGGAAACAATATGCTTTTTATATAAATGATTTATCGCCGATTTCATTTCATAATATAGACGAAAACAATACAACATATACTTCATTAAGTTCTGATAAATACAATTACACAAAATTGATGGATTTCGGAACAAATGAAATGGTTTTGAAAACGCCTTATTTACGTGAATCTTTTCAAAAACAAGGAAAAAGCGTCAGTACAATTATTGGAGAAACTTTACCAAATACAATGGTTTTGGCAATTGCAGCCATTATTATTGCAACGATAATTGGTGTTGTGTTGGGAATTGTTTCTGCTTTGATGAAAGATACATGGATTGACAGAGTTTTGTTGGTCGTAACAAGCTTTGGTATGAGTATTCCGTCTTTCTTTTCGGCAATTATCATTGCCTATATTTTTGCTTTTTTAATGCATGATATTACAGGGCTGAATATGATTGGAAGTCTATATGAAGTGGATGATTTGGGAGAAGGAAAACATTTGATGTTGAAAAATCTTATTCTTCCAGCGATTACATTAGGATCTCGTCCGTTAGCTGTTTTTACACAACTAACGCGAAATTCTTTGTTAGAAGTTTTGAATCAAGATTATATTAGAACAGCTTTTGCAAAAGGTTTATCAAGAAAAACTGTTATTACAAAACATGCTTTGCGAAATGCAATGAATCCAGTTGTAACAGCGATTTCTGGTTGGTTCGCTTCGATGTTGGCAGGTTCTGTTTTTGTAGAATTTGTTTTTGGTTGGAATGGTTTAGGAAAAGAAATCGTAAATGCATTAAATACATTAGATTTACCAATTGTGATGGGAGCTGTTTTAGTGATTGCTGTGATGTTTATTGTGATTAATATTTTGGTCGATATTCTTTACGGAATTTTAGATCCGCGCGTTCGCATAAAATAAATCAGTAATAATTTCACGATAAATAATTATCTTGCAGTAAATATTAAAACCAAAATCAAATAAAATACACTTTTTTATGCGTGATAGAATAGTAGCAGGAAACTGGAAAATGAACTTAAATTATGAAGAAGCGATTCATTTAGCAACAAACCTTAATGCTTGGGTGGCAGATAATCATCCAATTGCACAAGTTATAATTGCGCCTTCTTCTATTTATTTACAAACATTGTTAGAAGCTGTAGATGAGCAATATGTTAAGATTTCTTCGCAAGATATTTCTGCTCACGAAAAAGGAGCGTATACAGGAGATATTTCTGCAGAACAATTGGATAGTATCGGATTAGATTTCGCTATAATTGGACATTCTGAGCGTAGAGAATACCAAGGAGAAACGGATATTGTGATTGCTGAAAAATTGAAACAAGCTTTTAAATATCAAATTAATCCAATTCTTTGTGTTGGAGAAAAATTAGAAGAACGTGAAGCTGATAAACACTTTGAGGTTGTAAAAACTCAATTAATGGATGCTTTAGTTGCACAAAAACCAGAAGATCTTTCTCGTTTGATTATTGCTTACGAACCAGTTTGGGCAATTGGAACAGGAAAAACAGCTACACCAGAGCAAGCGCAAGAAATTCATGCATTTATTCGTAAAGTTTTGAAGGATGAATTTGGCGTAGAAGTCGCGAATGATACAAGTATTTTGTACGGAGGAAGTGTAAATGCACAGAATGCGAACGAAATTTTTGCTCAACCAGATATCGACGGTGGTCTTGTTGGTGGTGCTTCATTAAAATATGATGATTTTGTGCAGATAATTGCTGCATGTAAATAATATAAAAGCTCAACTTAGTTGAGCTTTTTTTATGTTTTATATTTTCTAAATTTTGAAAAATAATAAATTTAACTCCTCTGAATCCCTTATAAAATAAGTCAATTAAGAAAACTATAACATTTATTAGGATTAATTAAGAGTTTTCGGAACAGTGTCTGCAAAGTTCTAAAATGTACTAACTATTTAAAAAGTATCATTTTTAAACAAAACACATTTATTATGAAAAAATTGACGCAAGTATTAGGAGTCGTAGCAATAGGGTTAGTTTCTTTCTCTTTTACTACAAAAAATGAAATAAAAGTTCCTACAACAGAAATTACAAATAAAGTTGTAGAAGATGCACCAAAAGTTGTCATTTTAGATATTGTAGATAATATCGCTGTAGAATCAGGAACAAATATCGCATCAGAATTTAAAACAAAGTTAGAATCTTTGAATAAAGAAAATGTTCAGGTTCTTTTATGGAAAGATTTAACGAAAGGATTAAAAGATGAAGAGAAAAGATCAATCATCGATAGTTTAAAACCTGAGTTAATCATGACATTAAATTTTGAAAAAACTGATGATAATACAAATAAAGTTGCCGCAGTTGTTTTTAAACAAAATGTTGCATTTAACGAAACAGTTAAAGTAGCAAAAGAGTTAACAGAAAACTTAAATTCAACAGCTGTTAAAAATGACGGAGTTTATCAAAACGAATCAAATTATATTCAAGATAATGCTGCACCATCAATTTTCTTAAGCGTAAAAGTGAAGAATGAACCAACTTCTAACGCAGAAATTGTTGATAAACTTTCTAATTTCATCGAAACAGCGAAAGTTGAAGATAGCACAACTCCAGTTGAAATAACATCAGAAGTAGTAGTAGATTCAGCGGCAGCTACGGTAGACTCAGCTACAACAACAATAGAAGCGGCGGTACAAGATGTAAAAGCAGCTACGAAAGATGCAAAAACAAAAGTAAAAAAATCTAAAAAATAGAATCCGTTTTTTCGAATATTTCATTTTTATTAATGAAGAAAAAGTAACATTTTGTAATGAAATGTTACTTTTTTTTGTTTTTAATTACAGATAACTTAAGTTTGCTCAAACACTTCCAATTCAATGTCAAAACAAGGTTATATCGCGCGTTATTTCAATATTGTTCGTAAATTATCACAACAAAAATATTGTTCTTATGAAGATTTAGAGCGTTTTTTGGAACGAGAATTTGAAATGCTTCAACTTAATGATGATACATTAGAGTTTAATTTCTCTAAACGTACATTACAGCGCGATATTCAAGAAATCAGAAATATATTGGGAATTGATATAATGTATAGTCGCAGTCAGCGTGGATATTATATTATTCAAGACGATTATAGCTCTGATTTATTTCTGAAAACTTTAGAAGAAATTAATAGTTTTTCTGCTTTGAAATTGACAAATTCGCTCGAATCTATTGTGTATTTGGAAAAAAGAAAGCCAAAACGCGCCGAATTTTTACCAGATATTGTACAAGCAATTCAAGGAAAAAAGAAAATTGAATTTCATTATCAAAAATTTGGAGAGGAAAAAGAAACGATTCGTAAAGTTTCGCCAATTGCAATTAGAGAGCACAATAACCGATGGTATTTGATTGCGGATGATAAAGGAATTGTCAAAAATTTTGGTTTGGAACGAATGAATAGAGTTTCGATTTTTAGAGATAAAATTGACGATAATATCGAGTTTAATTACAATGATAAGTACAAATATTCGTTCGGGATTATTGTTCCAAGTTCAGAAAAACCAGAAAAAATAGTGCTTTCTGTGACCAAAAAACAAGCAGCGTATTTAGAATCTTTGCCTTTGCATGAATCCCAACAAATTTTAGAAATTAAAAACGATGAAGTTTTAATTGGATTAGAATTATTTTTGACCGAAGATTTTATCAGCGAAATTCTTTCTATGAGTCGTTCAGTTACAATTATCGAACCTAAAAAATTGAAAGAAAAAGTCAAAACAATTTTAAAAGAAACGTTGGAGAAATATAATTAGCGAGTTTCGAATTTCGAAACTCACTTTATTTTTTTACATTTCTTCAAATTCTAAATCGAAATTCATTCCCAAAATAGCTTTACCAGTAACTTTTTCTCCATTTTCAGGATTGATTAAGCCAGCCATTTTTCCAGTTTTTTGTTTGGTTAACAAATCCAAAATTTGTTTATCAGTTAATTTTTTACCCATAAACTCGAACGGAATTTTGAATCCACATGCTGCAAAGTTTGCACAACCATAAGCGGCTTTTCCTTTGACTAATTTATGTGTTTTACATTTTGGACAAGTTGCATCTTCCAGATTAATTTCTTCTTTCGGTTTACGTTCCTTTTTAGGTTTTTCAGCTATTTGAACTGAATTCTGATGAGAAGCGATTGGTCTGAAGTAACTATTTTTTACATCAAATGTTAGTTTCGAAACCATTTCAATCAATTCTTGCTTAAATTGTTCTAATTCGTATTCACCTTTTTCAATCAAACGAAGTTTTCGTTCCCAAACACCTGTCAATTCAGGAGATTTTAATAATTCATTTTGAATGGTATCAATCAAATCAATACCAGTTTGTGTGGCGATAATATTACGTTTTTTCTTTTCGATGTATTTTCTACGAAACAAGGTCTCGATAATATTTGCACGCGTTGAAGGTCGACCAATTCCATTTTCTTTCATCAATTCGCGCATTTCTTCATCATCTACTTGTCGTCCAGCAGTTTCCATTCCTCGTAATAGAGTCGCTTCTGTATAATGTTTTGGCGGAGTTGTTTTTCCTTTGTGAATAAATGGTTCGTGAGGACCTTTTTCACCAATCTCAAAAATCGGCATTATCTTTTCCTCATCTTTTTCGTCTTCCTTTTTATCTTTTGCATAGACTTCGCGCCAACCCATTTCGAGAATTTGTTTTCCCGTTGCTTTAAAATTTATAGCAGAAAGTTGACCGTCTTTTCCATTATTTTCAACTTTTCCTTCGACAGTTGTGTTGGCAACTTTACATTCTGGATAAAAAACAGCAATAAAACGTCGTGCAACCAAATCATAGATACGTTTTTCTTCGTTCGATAAACCTTGTGGAAAGATTTCGGTAGGAATAATAGCGTGGTGATCGGTTACTTTTGTATTATCAAAAACTGCTTTTGACATCGGAATTGGTTGCGTCATCAAAGGAGCAATCAAATTTTGATAAGCGGTTAATTTATTTAAAATTCCAGGAACTTTAGGGTGAATATCTTCCGAAAGATAAGTGGTATCAACACGAGGATAGGTCACAAATTTTTTCTCGTAAAGACTTTGTATATATTTTAAGGTATTTTCTGCCGAAAACGCATATTTTTTATTCGCTTCTACTTGTAAAGCAGTTAAATCGAATAGGCGAGGATTTTTTTCACGACCCTCTTTTACATCGAAATCAATGATTTCAAACTCTCGATTTTTGATGAAATCTAAACCTTGTTTGGCTTTTTCTTCAGATTTTAAACGAGGTATTGTCGCATTAAACTCTACTTCTTTGAAAATCGTTTTCAATTCCCAATATTCCTCAATAATAAACGCATTGATTTCTTTTTGACGCTGTACAATCATTGCTAATGTAGGTGTTTGCACACGACCAATAGAAAGAACTGTTTTTGGCGGCGCAAATTTTTTGGTAAATAATCGTGTAGCGTTCATTCCTAATAACCAATCGCCAATCGCACGCGCTTGTCCAGCAGAAAAAAGATTGAAATATTTTTCTCCATCTTTCAAATTATCAAAACCTTCTTTAATCGCTTCTTCTGTCAACGAAGAAATCCATAAACGCTTCATTGGCGCTTTAGCACGCGCTTTAAGTAAAACCCAACGTTGTATCAATTCACCTTCCTGTCCAGCATCGCCACAGTTTATTATCTCGTCGACTTGATCGTTCGTAACTAATTTTTCGATGATATGAAATTGTTTCGAGACACCTTTATCTGCAATTAATTTAATTCCGAAACTTTGCGGAATCATTGGCAAATAATTAAGATCCCAGCTTTTCCACTCGGGTGTATAATCTTGCGGTTCTTTTAATGTACACAAGTGTCCGAAAGTCCAAGTGACCTGAAATCCATTTCCTTCATAGTATCCATCGTGCTTTTGATTCGCACCAATTACTTTTGCGATATCTTTAGCAACACTAGGTTTTTCGGCAATACAAACTTTCATAGCATTTATAATTATTGAAGTGCAAAAGTCAAAATAATAATTTAATTCTTAAAAAAAAATATAAATATGTATAATTATTGAATAAATTTGCGATAGGTTATTTTTTGTGGAAAGGCTGATTTTAATAAAATTATACATTGTTTAATATTAGATATATTGTTTTGATTATTTTTTAATTGTCAAATCAGTAAAAAATTCTATTGATTTCAAGTAGATTGAAAATTTAATATGATAACAACGTAAAAAATTTAGAAGAATTAAAAAATTTTCACTTAATTTACACCCACATTAATAAAAATCATAATATTTAAAAGAATTAGTAAATGGAAAAGAATGTAACAGTACCAGCTAAAACTAAAAAGGGAGGTCTTAACCCTGTGATTACTATGATCATTTTAATTGCAATCGCAATGGGGATTTTCAAGTTTGTATTTGGAGCAGAAGGTAATTTCGAAGGAGGTGATGTAGAAAAAGGTAATCCTTTGAACTTTTTAGGAATTATTCATAAAGGAGGGGTGATTATTCCATTCTTAATGTCTTTCTTCTTTATGGTAATCGTTTTCTCTATTGACCGTGTTATCGCTTTAAACAAAGCAAAAGGAACTGGATCTGCTGAGAAGTTTGTAAATGACATTCGTGCTTTATTAAACAAAAATGAAGTTAACAAAGCAATCGAATTATGTGACAAACAAAAAGGAGCTGTAGGTAACGTAGTTAAAGAAGGTTTAACAACTTACAAAGCTTTAGAAAACGACACAACGTTAAACAAAGAGCAAAAATTAGCTCAATTAGGTAAAACGTTAGAAGAAGCGACTACATTAGAAATGCCAACATTAGAGAAAAACATGACTATTATCTCTACAATTGCTTCTGTAGGTACGTTAATTGCCTTAATGGGTACAGTAATCGGTATGATTAAAGCATTCTTCGCATTAGGTGAAGGAGGAGGATCTCCAGATGCAGCTCAATTATCAGTAGGTATTGCCGAAGCCTTAATTAATACAGGTATGGGTATTGGTGCTTCTGCATTCGCTATTATTATGTATGCTTTCTTAACTTCTAAAATTGATGATTTAACATTCAAAATTGACGAAGTAGGAATGAGTATCCAACAATCTTTCTCTGCTCACAATTAATATTCAATTGACGAAGCCTTAGAAGGATAGTATAAGGACAAAATCAAACAACAAACAATTTAGAATATTAATTAATAATACAGAGAAAATGGCAAGAGTAAAACCAAAAAGAAGAGGTCCTTCGATGGACTTAACAGCTATGTCTGACATGGCTTGGCTTTTGTTAACTTTCTTTATTTTGACATCTAACTTTAGAGAACCTGAAGTTGTTCCTGTCGTAACACCAACATCTGTTTCGAACCAAAAAATGGCTGCTGAAAACATGATGATCATTAAAATTGATGGTGAAGGTAAGTTCTTATTCGGATTAGAAGAAAAAGATCGTATTCCTACATTAGAAAGAATGGGTGATAAGTACGGAGTAAAGTTTACAGATGCTGAAAAGAATGCATTCAAAAGCATAGTAGAGTTTGGTGTACCAATGAAAGAGATGAGAAATTATTTGAATCAGTCTACTGATAAACAACAATCATATCATCCAGGTATTCCATTAGATACGATACCGAACAAAAATCAAGAATTAATTGATTGGGTATTTGAAGCAAAAGAAGTGAACCCAGATATTTTCTTGGCAATTAAAGGGGATCAAAAATCTGAATATATTCAATTCAAGAATTTGATTCAACAATTGCAAATGAAAAATATGAATAAGTTCCAGTTAATTACATCTCAAGAATAATTATTAAGAAATTAGAAAATGGCACAAATAGAAAGTCACGATGACGGTGGCGGAAAGAAAGTCCGTTCCAAAAAGAATTCGACGAAAGTCGATATGGCTCCTTTGGTTGATTTAGGTTTCTTATTAATTACTTTCTTTATGTTTGCGGCGACATCGATCAAACCAAATGTAATGAACTTGAATATGCCTCCAAAAATTGACAAATTAGATCCAACTGATAAACCAGAAATAAAATTGAATAATTCTATATCAATTTTAATTGGAAAGGATAATAAGTTATTTTGGCATCAACAAGATCAGGCAGGATTAAACGGAGGAACTCTAAATGAAACTGACTACTCTAAAATTCGTGATGTTATTACAGCAGCACAAGGTAGAGCAGATAAAGATAAGTTTACTGTAATTATCAAACCTATGGATGATGCTACGTATGATAATTTAGTAACTATCTTAGATGAAATGGAAATTACAAAGTCTACTCGTTACGGAATCGTACCTGTTGCACCTTTTGAACAAAAAGTGTTCGACGAAAAAGTAGGTAAATAATTAGTTTAATTGTTAAATTTAAAAGAATTAAAATGTCAGAAAATAACAACAAACTAAAATCCTTAGACGAGATTGTATTTGAAGGTAGAAATAAAGCGTATGGAGCTTATGACATGAGAATGTCTGAGAAGAGTACATTATTGAAAGCTTTCATTCGTGGATTTATAGTAATTGCGATTTTAGCTTTTGGTCTTATTGCTTCTGCAACAGGTTTGTTTGAAAGTAAAAAGTCAGAAGACGTAGTCGTAGATGTTCAGCTTGAGGATTTGAATATTCCTGAGCCTCCAAAAGAGGAAGAAGTGGTTGAACCAGAGCCACCAAAGCCAGAGCCAGAACAAAGATATCAAGAAGAAACAGCTCAGGTTAGAGTGGTTATGCCAGAACCTAAAGCTCAGCCTAAAAAAGAAGAGCCTATTGTCGAAGTAAAGGAAATGGCCGATAAAGATTTAGGTTTAGTAGATAGAGAAGGGCCAAAATCAACAACACAAACTGGAGGTGCTAATGAAGTAAATACTAAAAAAGAAGCACCAAAGGATACACCAAGTACTCCTAATCCAGGGAAAGGTACAGAACCTGCAGCTCCATCTACAGTAACTGCTCGTACAGCGGCTGTAATGGCGGTATATCCTGGTTGTGAGAAAGATGCTGCAAAAGGTAAACAAGCTGCAACAGACTGTTTATCTAAAAAGTTATCACAAGATTTACAAGACGAGTTGCAAGATTTTGCGAATGACGCTGCTGGTCAAGGTTTATCTGGTGTAGTAGCTGCTAAACTTTCTTTCCAAATTGACACTGATGGTAGAATCGTTGGAATTTCTCCAATGGGTGATGCTAAGTTAGGTCCTGAAGCTAAAAAAGCTTTAGAGCGTATTACACAACGTCAACAAAAAAGAGGGAAAACGATCAAACCTGCTCAAACAGAAGATGGTCGTGCTGCGAAGTTGAATTTCAACATTCCAGTTAAAATGCAAATTGAGTAAGACTTAATTTCATATATAAAAAAGAGGCTAAAATTAATTAGCCTCTTTTTTTGTGTTTAATTTTTAGAACACATCTTTATGTTTTAATAAAATCCGCGCAGGTTTAATTTTATAAGATTTCATAAAATTAAAAAGCATCTTCAATTGAATGAAGATGCTTTTTTGATTATAAGAGTTTATTATTAATTTAAAACGTAAAGCCTTTTAATAAACTTGTGTATCGCTCAATTCCGTGTTCTATTTCTGATAAATAAATATATTCGTCAGGAGTATGAGAACGAGCAGAATCTCCAGGTCCCATTTTTACCGTTTCGAAATTCATCATTGCTTGATCTGACATCGTTGGTGAACCATAAGTTGTACAACCTAATTCGATTCCTTTTTGTACAATTGGATGATTTTCTGAAATACGTGAAGAATTTAAACGCAATGAACGTGCTTTAACTTCTGCTTTTGGCAAACAACTTGAAATAATATCAACAACTTCTTGATTTGAATATAATTCGTTTACACGACAATCTACAACCAAACGACATTCATCAGGAACTACATTGTGTTGTTTTCCTGCTTCAATTTGTGTAACCGTCATTTTTACTGGTCCTAACATATCAGAAACTCTTTCGAATTGATAAGTTTTGAACCAATTCATCACATCAATTGCTTCGTAAATAGCATTTACACCTTCATTTCTTGCAGCATGTCCAGTTTTTCCTTTTACATTTACGTCCATCACAACCAAACCACGTTCTGCAATTGCCATGTCCATTTGCGTAGGTTCTCCTACAATTCCCAAATCAATTTTTGGTAGATTCGGTAAAATACTTGCAACATTCAATTGGCCTGAACTTTCTTCTTCAGCCGTAATTGCGACAATCAGATTAAATGGTAAATCATCATTCAAGAAATTGATATAAGTTGCCAATAAACTTACCGCAGAAGCTCCTGCATCGTTACTTCCCAAACCTACTAATTTATCGCCTTCTATCGTTGCTTTCAATGGATCATACGTCCAAGAAGAACCAAATTTTACCGTGTCGTGATGAGAGTTTAATAAAATTGTTTTTTTGTTCTCATCAAAATTTGGATGAATACTCCAAACATTGTTATTCTGACGATGAGCCGTTGCACCATGATCAGTTAAAAACTTGAAAATAATATCGGCCGTTTTATCTTCTTCACTCGAAAAAGATTGAGTTTCGATTAATTGACACAACAAATCGACAGCTTTCTTTTTGAGAACAGCTAATTCTAACATAAAATTGTTTTAATCTCTGAGTTAATGTTTCGCGCGTGTACCAAACATACATTTTTTACACCCGCATTGATTACTTTGAATGAATTGTCTAATTTCGGAATCATTCCTTCGAAAATTACACCTTCTTCTTTTAACTGCAAATATAAAGTTTCGTTAATTTTTGGGATCAATGTTGTGTCATCATTTACATCACGAAGTACACCAATTTTATCAAAACAGAAATTTAACTCTACTTCATTTTCTTGTGACATTGCAACCGCAATTGTAGAGGCAATAGTATCTGCATTTGTGTTCAACAATTGTCCATTTCCGTCATGTGTAATTGCACAAACAACAGGCGTAATATTGTTGTCAATTAATAATTGAAATAATTCTTTGTTGACGCTTTTATCATTCAAATCTCCAACAAAACCATAATCAATAGTTTTTACAGGACGCTTAGAACCTTTGATTGCATTACCATCTGCACCCGATAAACCTAATGCATTGCATCCAAATTCTTGCAATTTAGAAACGATAGATTTGTTCAAATTTCCGGCATATAATCCTGTCACAACATCCAATGTTGGTTTGTCTGTGATGCGACGACCTTCGATCATTTTAGGCTCGATTCCCAATTGATTTAACATCTTCGAAGCACCTTTTCCTCCACCATGAACCAAAATTTTTGGTTCTTTAATTTCGGAAAACGTTTGTAGGAATTGTTCTAAGTCTTGCTCGTTATCGATAATTCCGCCTCCTATTTTAATAATTTTCAACATTTTAATAAATATGTAAATTTTGTTTGCTTTTTTTTGGTGATACAAAAATATAATATTTAACTTTGCATCTCAGTATAATAACTGAATATCTTGTTGATTAATGGAAGAAATTACTGAAATTGTTCTTCTCAATTATGAGAGTGGCTTTCGTAATGAAAGCGCACCTTTTGGTTCTCATATTTTACTTAAGTGTGATGACAAAAGGTCATCTTTTTTCAATTCCTCTTTATTAATCGACTTTCCCTTAAATTATGTATGTTAGAATAGCAAATGCAGATGATGCCAAGTACACAGAATTGTTGTGCGAATGGTACGAAGAATCAGCTCGTATGAGAAAAACGGGTATTGCTAAACGAAATCCAGTTTATCTTGAACGCAAAATGCGTAATGGAAATGCTGTGATTGCTTTTGATGATGATGATCAAATAGCAGGGTTTAGCTACATAGAAACGTACGAAGAAGAAAAATTCGTCGTAAACTCAGGTTTAATTGTTCGTACAGATTTAAGGAGTTCAGGAATTGGACGCGAAATAAAACATGCTGTTTTTGAATTGTCACGTACAAAATTCCCGAAATCAAAAATCTTTAGTATTACAACTTCTTTAGCTGTAATGCGTATGAACACAAAATTAGGATACAAGCCAGTAACATTTTCGGAATTAACACAATCGGATGAATTTTGGAATGGATGTAAAAGTTGTAAAAACTATCACATCTTGATGGAAAATGATCGCGAGCGTTGTATTTGTACAGGATTGGTTTATGATAACCTTGATGACGAGTACGCTAAGCGCGCATTGGCAAATCAATCAAAAAAAGAAGATGAATAAATATACGAACTAAGGTTTTTTTTTGTCTAAAATGAGTATATTTGCATAAAATTTCGAATAAATATTCAAAATGAGTAATAAAAAATACAGATTCCAGATTATAAAAGATTTAATAACAGATCAAGAAATAAGTAATCAAGACGAATTATTAAAAAAATTAATTGATTTAGAGATCACAGTTACTCAAGCAACTTTATCGAGAGATTTGCGCGAATTGAAAGTTTCAAAAGTTCCTAATAGTTCGGGACAATACATTTATCGCCTTACAGAAAGTGTTACGCCAACGGCAACTGTTACACATAACGAAAATGCAAGTTTGATTTTCTCTAAAAATTTGGGAGTTATCAAAACAAAACCAGGTTATGCAAACAGAATTGCTTTTGAGATTGACAACACACATTTCAATACTATAATTGGAACAATAGCTGGAGACGATACAGTATTAATCGTAATGAAAGAAGAGAGTAGTCGTGAAGAGGTTACCAATGAATTAAGAAGAATTATTCCCAATATAAACAAATAAACAAACAATGAGCAACAAAGCAGTTTTAGCTTACAGTGGAGGTTTAGATACATCGTACTGTTTGGTTAACTTAACAAAAGATCAAGGAATGGAAGTGCATACAGTAATTGTAAATACTGGTGGATTTTCGGCAGAAGAGTTAAAAGATATCGAAGCACGTGCCTACGAATTAGGATCTTCTAAACACGTTACAATTGATATTACAGACAAATATTACAACGATTGTGTTCGCTACTTAATCTACGGAAACATCTTGAAAAATAACACTTACCCATTATCAGTAAGTGCAGAACGTATGTTTCAGTCAATTGCAATTGCTCAGTATGCAAAAGATGTAGATGCGGAATACATTGTACACGGATCTACAGGAGCAGGAAACGATCAAATTCGTTTTGATGTTGCTTTTGCAGTTATTTCACCACAATCTAAAATTATTACACCGATTCGTGACGAAAAATTATCTCGTCAACAAGAGGTAGAATATTTACAAGCAAATGGTGTAAACTACACTTGGGAAAAAGCTAAATACTCTATTAATAGAGGAATTTGGGGAACATCTGTTGGAGGTGTTGAAACATTAACATCTAACCAAGCGTTGCCAGAAGACGCTTATCCAACACAATTATCAAGAACAGAACCATCTGTTATAGAAATTGAATTTGAGAAAGGTATTCCAGTAGGTTTAGATGGAGAAAAATTATCTCCTGTAGCATTAATTCAAAAATTAAACGAAATAGGAGGTGAATATGCAATTGGTCGCGACATACACGTAGGAGATACAATTTTAGGTATCAAAGGACGTGTAGGTTTCGAAGCGCCAGCAGCTTATTTATTAATCAAAGCACACCACTTATTAGAAAAACATACACTTACAAGATGGCAATTGTTGCACAAAGATTCGTTATCAAACTGGTACGGAACTTTATTGCACGAAGCACAATACTTGGATCCAGTAATGCGTGATATCGAAGCGTTCTTAGAATCTTCTCAAAATCATGTAACAGGAAAGGTGAAAGTACAATTAAATCCTTATCATTTCTCAATGATTGGAATCGAATCACCTTATGATATGATGCAATCTAAAGTAGCTACTTATGGAGAAGAAAACGAAGCTTGGGACAGTAGAGATGCAAGAGGTTTCATCAAAATATTCGGTAATCAATTAAAAATTGTTCATAGTTTCGATTAATTGATTCTTTAAAGTGGATTCCAACGAGTCCACTTTATTTTAGAAATATAGTAGAGGTATTATACCTTAAAAAAACACGCGCAAAACATAACAAATGACAAACAAAATTAACGTAAGCATTGTAGGAGGTGCTGGCTACACAGCAGGCGAACTGCTAAGAATATTGATACATCATCCGATGGTTAATATTTCGTCTGTGTACAGTACATCAAATGCAGGCAACCCCGTTACCAAAGTGCACGACGATTTGTTTGGAGAAACTGACATCGTATTTTCGGATAAAATAGACGAAAATGCTGATGTCGTTTTTTTATGCCTTGGTCACGGAAAATCGGCAGAGTTTTTACAAAATAATACTTACTCAGCCAACACAAAAATTATTGATTTGAGCAACGATTTTCGATTAAATGCGAACCACATTTTCGAAGATAGAACGTTTGTTTACGGTTTACCAGAATTAGACCGAGAAGCAATCAAAACAGCTCAAAATATTGCAAATCCAGGTTGTTTTGCAACGGCTATTCAATTAGCATTGTTACCATTGGCAGCGAAGAATGAAATCAAAAATGATATTCATATCAATGCTGTAACAGGTTCTACAGGTGCCGGACAAAGTTTATCTGCTTCTACGCACTTTAGTTGGCGAAACAATAACGTTTCTTTCTACAAAGAATTTACGCATCAACATGAAGGAGAAATTTACCAAACATTGAATCAATTAGAAAAAGATTTCAATAACAAAGTATATTTCTTACCAATGCGAGGAGATTTTTCGCGCGGAATTTTAGCAGGTGTTTATTTAAAATCTGATTTATCAGAAGAAGAAGCAAAAAATATCTTCAACGAATATTACAAAAACGAACCTTTTACACATGTTTCTGACGCACCAATTGCATTGAAACAAGTCGTAAATACCAACAAATGTTTTTTACATATCCAGAAACAAGACGATGTATTGTTAATCACTTCTATCATCGATAATCTAACAAAAGGAGCTTCTGGACAAGCCGTAGAAAACATGAACTTGATGTTCGGTTGGGAAGAAAACTTAGGACTTAATCTTAAAACGGTGGCGTTTTAAAAAGTTGTGAGTATTGAGTTATAAGTTTTGAGTATGCAAGATTATAGAAAATTACAAGTTTGGAATCGTTCACATCTCTTGGTTTTAGATTTATATAAAATTGTAAATCAATTTCCAAAAGAAGAACAATTTGGATTAATTTCTCAAATTAAAAGAGCATCATCTTCTATACCAGCAAATATTGCAGAAGGTTGTGGAAGAAACTCAAATAAAGACTTTGCTCAATTTTTAAATATTTCTTTAGGCTCTTTGAATGAAGTCACATATTTTATTTTGCTAGCTAAAGATTTGAATTATATAAATATTGAAGAATATTCAAAATTAACAGATGAGTGTAATGAAATTAAAGCAATGCTAATTGGATTAATAAATAAAATTAGAACAATAGCTTAACTCATTACTCAAAACTCATCACTTAAAACTTATTAAATGAAACTATTTGACGTATATCCATTAATGAATGTAACTCCGGTTAAAGCTAAAGATTGTATTCTTTGGGACGAAAACGGAAAAGAATATTTGGACCTTTATGGAGGTCACGCAGTGATTTCTATCGGTCACTCGCATCCATATTATGTTGAGAAATTAACAGAACAAATTAATAATATCGGGTTTTATTCAAACTCAGTAAATATTCCGATTCAACAAGAATTGGCAGAAAAATTAGGTAAAGCATCAGGTTACGAAGATTATACTTTATTCTTGATTAACTCTGGAGCAGAAGCTAATGAAAATGCAGTAAAACTAGCCTCTTTTCACACAGGAAAAGACCGTGTAATTGCGTTCAAAGATGCGTTTCATGGACGAACTTCAGGAACAGTTGCGCTAACAGATAATCCAAAAATTGTAGCTCCATTTAATTCTCATCACAAAGTATCTTTCGTAGAATATAACATTGATGAAGTGAAAGAAGTAATTGCTGGAGGAGATGTTGCAGCGGTAATTTACGAACCAATTCAAGGAGTTGGAGGAATCATTTTACCTTCTGACGAGTTTGTACAAGAATTAAGAAAAGTTTGTACAGAAAATGGAGTGGTTTTAATTGCAGATGAAATTCAATGTGGTTACGGACGCTCAGGGAAATTCTTTGCACATCAACATTCTGGTATCAAAGCAGATTTGATTACGATGGCAAAAGGAATGGGGAATGGATTTCCAATCGGAGGAGTTTTAATCTCTCCAGAATTTAAAGCTTCTTACGGATTATTAGGAACAACTTTCGGAGGAAATCATTTAGCTTGTGCTGCTGCTGTGGCCGTTTTAGATGTGATTGAGCAAGAAAACTTAATCGAAAATGCAAAAGAAATTGGAGAATATGTTGGAATCCAATTAAATAAATTTCCAAAAATTAAAGAAGTTCGTGGTCGAGGATCAATGATTGGTATCGAGTTTGATTTCCCAATCGGCGAATTAAAAAACAACTTAGTTACAAAACACAATATTTTTGTAGGCTACGCAGGTACAAACGTTATTCGTTTATTGCCACCTTTAACAGTAACAAAACAATACATAGATAAATTCATATCAGCTTTAGAAACTGAAATTAACATTATCATCAATGGATAAGACAGTAAAATTAGTATTCCAAGACGGATTAGAAATCGAAGGAAAATCTTTCGGTGCGTATACTTCTGCCGCAGGAGAAGTAGTATTCAACACAGCTTTGGTTGGATATAATGAAAGTTTGACTGACCCTTCTTACAAAGGGCAGATTATGGTGATGACAGCTCCAATGATCGGTAACTACGGTGTTCCTGATGATAAAGCAATGATTAATGAAATTGAAGCTTGGATGGAATCGAACCAAATTCAAGTAACTGGATTGGTTGTTTCTTATTATGCTGATGATTATTCGCATTGGAACGCTATTCAAAAATTAGGAACTTGGTTAGAAAGTCAAAATATTCCTGGTATTTATGGAGTTGATACACGTATGATTACAAAAAAATTACGTGAGCAAGGTTCTACTTTAGGAAAAATTGTTGCTGATACAGATGTTGCATATTACGATCCAAACGAAGATAATTTAGTAGATCAAGTTTCTTGTAAAGAAGTAATTCGTTACAACGAAGGTGCTGATATCAAAATTGTTTTGATTGATTGTGGAGTGAAAAATAACATCATCCGTTGTTTTGTAAATCGTGATGTTGAGGTAATTCGAGTTCCTTGGGATTATGATTATTCAACATTAGAATATGATGGATTATTTATCTCGAATGGACCAGGTGATCCAGCTTTATGTATTCCTACAATTAATAATATCAAAGAATCTTTGAAAGGAGATAAACCAATTTTCGGAATTTGTTTAGGAAATCAATTGGTAAGTTTAGCAGCTGGTGCATCTACTTTTAAATTAAAATACGGACACCGTTCGCACAATCAACCTGTACAATTAGTAGGAACAAAAAGATGTTTCATTACATCTCAAAACCACGGTTTCGCAGTAGATGATTCGAAATTACCAGAAGGATTTAAAACATTCTTTACGAACTTAAATGATGGAACATGTGAAGGAATTCGTCACGAATCAAAACCAATTTTTACAGTTCAATTCCACCCAGAAGCAATGGGAGGACCAGTTGATACAGAATATTTATTTGATGAGTTCATCGAAGAAGTAAAAAAATATAAAAACGCTAACGCATAATCAGAATCACGATGTTAAAAAAAGATATTAAAAAAGTATTAGTATTAGGATCAGGAGCATTAAAAATTGGTCAAGCTGGTGAGTTTGATTATTCTGGTTCGCAAGCGTTAAAAGCGTTAAAAGAAGAAGGAATTAAAACAGTTTTAATTAATCCAAATATTGCAACTGTTCAAACTTCTGAAGGAATTGCAGACGAAGTTTACTTCTTACCTGTAACGCCTTACTTTGTGGAAGAAGTCATTAAAAAAGAAAAACCAGACGGAGTTTTAGTTGCCTTTGGAGGACAAACAGCTTTAAACTGTGCGGTTGAATTAAATAAAGAAAATATATTCGAGAAATATGGTGTTGAGGTTTTAGGAACTCAAATTCCAGTAATTGAAGCAACGGAAGATCGTGATATTTTCATCGAAAAATTAGACCAAATTGGTGTTTTAACTGCTCGTTCAGAAGCAGTAGAAACTGTAGAAGACGCAATGGCAGCTGGTAAACGCATCGGTTTCCCATTAATCATTCGTGCGGCGTACGCTTTAGGAGGTTTAGGTTCTGGTTTCGCAAATAACGAAGAAGAATTATTAGATTTAGTTGAAAAAGCATTCAATTATTCTTCTCAAGTTTTAGTGGAAGAGTCATTAAAAGGATGGAAAGAAATTGAGTACGAAGTAGTTCGTGATTCTTACGATAACTGTATCACAGTTTGTAACATGGAGAACTTCGATCCGATTGGAGTTCATACTGGAGAGTCAATCGTTATTGCACCTTCTCAAACTTTATCAAATTCAGAATATCATAAATTACGTGAAGTTGCCATTCGCACAATTCGCCATCTTGGTGTAGTTGGAGAATGTAACATTCAATATGCTTTCGATACTGTTTCAGAAGAATATCGTGTAATCGAAGTTAACGCTCGCTTATCTCGTTCGTCAGCTTTGGCGTCAAAAGCAACAGGTTATCCTTTAGCTTTCGTGGCTGCTAAATTAGCTTTAGGTTATTCTTTAGATGAGTTAAAAAATAGTGTAACGCAAACGACATCTGCGATGTTCGAGCCAGCGTTGGATTACTGTGTAGTGAAATTGCCTCGTTGGGATTTAAATAAATTTTACGGAGTTCGTCGTAACATTGGTTCTGCAATGAAATCTGTTGGAGAAGTAATGGCAGTTGGACGTTCTTTTGAAGAAGCAATTCAGAAAGGAGTTCGTATGTTAGATATTGGACATAGAGGTTTCGTAGCAAATGGATTCAAAATTCCAGAAGGTGAATCGTTGGATACATGGTTAGCTGAGCCAAATGACGAGCGTTTATACGCGATTACTGAAGCTTTCAAAGCGGGATATTCGATTGAAAAAATTCACGATTTAACAAAAATCGATTTATGGTTTTTACAACGTTTAGAAAGAATTTTTAATGTATCAAAAGAATTTGAAGCATTAGAAAGATTTGAACAAGTTGAAGCAGATTTAGTAAAACGTGCAAAATTATTAGGATTCTCGGATCAACAAATTGCAGTTTTAGTAAAAGGAGATCAAAACGTACACAGAAACGAATTAACAGTTCGTGAATTACGTAAAAACTTCGGAATTAAACCTGTTGTAAAACAAATTGATACGTTAGCAGCAGAATTCCCAGCACAAACAAATTATTTATATGTAACCTATCACGGAACTGAAAATGATTTGGAGCCAGAAACTGAGAAAGCAGTTTGTATTTTAGGATCTGGAGTTTATCGTATTGGTTCGTCTGTAGAGTTTGACTGGTGTTCTGTAAATGCAGCGCATACAGCATCAAAAAATGGTTACAAAACAATTATCATCAACTATAATCCAGAAACGGTTTCGACAGATTATGATGAGTCAGATCGTTTATACTTCGAAGAATTGTCTTTTGAACGTGTAATGGATATTTTAGATTTTGAACAACCTAAAGGAACAATTATTTCGACAGGAGGTCAAATTCCGAATAACTTAGCGATGAAATTGTACGATCAATCAATTAATATTTTAGGAACTTCTCCTTTAAGAATTGATGATGCAGAAAATCGTCACAAATTCTCAGAAATATTAGATGAATTAGGAATCGATCAACCACGTTGGAAAGAGCTTTCTTCTTTAGAAGCGATTCACAAATTTGTGGAAGAAGTTAATTTCCCAGTGTTAATTCGTCCTTCTTATGTCTTATCTGGAGCTGCGATGAACGTAGTTTCGAATACACATGAGCTAGATGCTTTCTTGAAATTAGCGAAAGAAGTTTCTCCTGATTATCCAGTTGTAGTTTCAGAATTCGTACAAGGAGCAAAAGAAATTGAGTTGGATGCAGTTTGTCAAAATGGAGAAATTGTAGATTACGCAGTTTCTGAACACGTAGAATTTGCGGGAGTTCACTCAGGAGATGCAACAATGTATTATCCACCACAAAAAGTGTACATCGAAACAATTCGTCAAATGCGTAAAGTTGCAGCGAAAATTGCAAAACGTTTCGAAATTTCTGGACCAATGAACATTCAGTTTTTATCAAAAAATAATACAGTTCGTGTTATCGAAACTAATATTCGTGCTTCTCGTTCGTTTCCATTCGTATCGAAAGTTGCAGGAAATAATTTAATCGAAAAAGCAACAAAAGTTTTATTAGGATTAGAAGTAGAAAAAGGACATTCAGAAGTCGTTTACGATTTAGATTATGTAGGAGTGAAAGCTTCTCAGTTCTCATTTACACGTTTAGCAGGAGCTGACCCAGTTTTATCAGTTGACATGTCTTCGACAGGAGAAGTAGGGTGTATCGGTGATACAGCAGAAGAAGCTTTATTAAAATCAATGTTATCTGTTGGATATGAAATTCCTGAGAAAACCGTTTTAATTTCTGGTGGACCAATTGCTTCTAAAGTTGCTTTATTAGAGCCTGCGAAACAATTAATCGCAAAAGGTTACAAAATTTATGCAACAGAAGGAACGCACAAATTTTTTACAGAAAATGATGTGTATTCTACGCTTGTTTACTGGCCTTCTGATAAAAAAGAGCCAAATGTAATGTCTTATTTACATGACAAGAAAATTGATATGGTGATCAACATTCCGAAAAACTTAACAAAAGCGGAATTAGACAACGATTATCAAATTCGTCGTACAGCTGTAGATTTCAATATTCCGTTGGTAACAAATGCACGTTTAGCTTCGGCTTTCATTAATGCATTTACAAAATTATCGATGGATGATTTAAAAATCAAAACTTGGAATGAATACCGTAATAAATAGAAATTAGAATCTAGATATTAGAAGTTAGAAAGCCTCGCATTTGCGAGGCTTTTTTTATGTTATTTTTTTGAATTTGTCATTCCGACAAAAGAAGGAATCTAAATTTAATGCGAAGCTGAAACGAGTTCAACTTAAGTTATCCTGAACTTGTTTCAGGAACACATCATACGTGATTGCCTAATAATCTTGATTAAACATGAAGAAATGAATACACAATAATTCCAATAACAATTATTGAGAAAATAAACGTATTAATTCCTAAAAGTATAGCACCTTTAATTGTTGTAATGATAAATCCTTGGTTATAGAGTTTTTTCAACGCAAGGAAAAAGTAAACAATAATATATAAAACAATCAATGTATTAATCAAAGCTATTATGGCTGATACAGCATTACTATCAATATAATTTGAAAGTTTATTCAAAAGAAAAATTACCAAAATTGATAAAAGAATTACCGTAAAATAATGCAGTGTAAAAATTCCGTGATCAAAATACCACCATTTCTTTTTGTTGTAAAAAATCCATAAGAAGAAAGCAAACAAAGGCATGTATACAAACAAAACTTTCGGAATGACATGCAAAGATTTCTCAACAATAGCTTCTCCTAATTGATCGTCAGAAACCTTTCTTTTTCTCAACTCTTGGTATTTTTCAATAAAGGGAGATAATATTGGAACGTTATTTTTTACTTTAGATTGCAAGTTTTCAATAGATTCCTCGTTCAAATCTTCTAAAGAGTTTGCATTTTTATTTTTTTCAACTTCAGATTTTATTTTTGCACTTTGCTCGACAGTTGTCAATCCTTTGTTCTGTAAAGTGTCTATTGTAGCATTAAGTGCTTTTTGAATTTTTTCAGTATTTTCTATTGATATAGGTTCATTGGAACTATCATTATATTCAGTTTTATGAGAAGGAAATATAGAAATAAGGAAAAACGTTACAAAACTGACAAAAATGTACATTTTAACAGGATTAACAGAACTATTTCGTTTACCACTCAAATATTCTTTGGTTAAAACTCCAGGTTTCAAAAATAGTTTTTTGATTGTTTGCCAAAAACTTCCATCGTAATGAACAAAATCTTCGATAAAGTGAGTAAATAAAAAGTGAAACGGTTGACGTGTTTCTACATTTTCTTGTCCGCAATGTTTGCAATAATGTTCTTCTACGTAATGTCCACAATTTTGGCAATTATGATCTTCTCTTAGTTTTCCGTGACTCATGTGTTAATTAAATAGTTATAAAGCTATAAAAAGATTATTTATTTTGAAAAACACACGTTTGAAAAAATTGAAATTATTTTAAAATTTAGAATGAAATTTATTAAGTATACAGAATATTGTATTTTAGTAGAAATCTATTAGGAAATTTTATGTTTAAATCTTTACAGCTTAAAACTGATGTAACAAAACAATATCAAACAGAATGCGAGGAAAATAATTTGAATAATCTTTCTAAAATTAACATTTTTATCGGACCTAATAATTCTGGAAAAAGTCGTTTTTTGAGAGATTTGTTCTCAATTGAAGAAATCAGATATAATCTAATTCAATTAAAATTAATTGAGTTAAGCGAAATTTATGATGAAGTATCAATTAATATAAAAAATCTGAAGATAAATTATCCATATGAAGTTGATAATAGGCTTAATGTAGATAATTTTTATATTAAAGATGAATATGATAAAGAAGAATTAGTGATTTTGTTCGATGAATACAATAAAATTGATTTAAATAAACAATATTCAAGTTATCATGGAATTAATAAAGATATACCCTTTGTGCATTTTAAATAATTTGTGTTTTTAGATTATTAATATTTCGATTAAAGTATGTTTT
>NZ_DJTP01000037.1:0-28471 GCF_002440405.1 Empedobacter sp. UBA6305
CCAACTCTCCAATAACGCAGTGTATTGCGGTATTGCGAGTGCAAATATAGAACGCTTTTTCGTTTTTCCAAACTCTGAAATCAATTATTTTTAAAATAATTTTTAACAAAATGATTCTCAATAGAATATTTTTTATTCTTTTTTTTGAAAATAGTCATTTATATCTTTGTTGTAATTAATTTTAGTCATGATTAGAAGAATTGAAGAAGTAGATTTTGCGAGATTGAGAGACATTTGGGAAAGTTCGGTTAGTAACACACACCATTTTTTAGCAGAAGAAGATTTTGAATATTATAGAGAAAATTTACCTAATTATTTTCCGCATGTAGCCTTATTTGGTTACGAAATCGGAAATCAATTGGTAGGATTTGTAGGTGTTGCAGCACAAAATCTTGAAATGTTATTTATTCACAATGATTTTCGAAGAAAAGGAGTAGGGAAGGCTTTGTTGGATTTTTCTATTCAGGAATTGAATGTGAAATCGGTTGATGTGAATGAACAAAATCAGCAAGCGATTGATTTTTATTTAAGCCAAGGTTTTAAGGTTACTTCTCGTTCTGAAAAAGATAACGAGGGAAAAGCTTATCCTATTTTGCATTTGAGTTTATAATTTCGGGAGAGAAGCTTAACTTTGTCGCATATTTTTTAGCCATGCATTCATTAACAGAATTATCATCAACTCAAAAGAATCGCATTCGATTCGCTGTTTCACTCTTCTTTTTTTCGCAAGGTTTAGCTTTTTCGTCTTGGGCAAGTCGCATTCCGACGATTAAATCAGATTTAGGAATTTCAGAAGGTCAATTGGGAACATTACTTTTATTGATGCCAATTGGGCAATTGTGTACAATGGCACTTTCAGGAAAATTAGTCGCGAAATTTGGAAGTAAAAATGTCTTACGAATTGTCGTTTTAATTTATCCTTTAATACTTTGTTGTATAGGTTTGGCTCAAAATTTTTATCAATTAGGTGCTGTCTTATTTTTCTTTGGAGTAATAGGAAACATGTGCAATATTTCGGTGAATACGCAAGGAGTTGAAGTCGAAAAAATATATGGAAAATCGATTATGTCCTCTTTTCATGGTGCGTGGAGTATAGCTGGTTTTACAGGTGCTTTGATTGGTTTATTGATGATGAATTTGCATGTGAATACATTTTATCATTTTGTATTTATTTATGGCTTAATTATTTTGAGCTGGTTCATTAATAAAAAATATTTAGTCGATTCTACACCAGCTCCAGCGAAGGAAAAGAAATCTATTTTTTCAAAACCAGATACTGTTTTGGTTCAACTAGGAATTATAGGTTTTTTGAGCATGGCAACAGAAGGTGCGATGTTCGATTGGAGTGGTGTTTATTTCCAAGATATCGTAAAAGCACCTCAAAATTTGGTTGTCGTTGGTTATGCTTCTTTTATGGTAATGATGGCAACAGGACGTTTCGTTGGTGATTATTTTATCAGTAAATATGGAAAACAACGCGTGATGCAAATTAGTGGAATTTTGATGTTTTCTGGTTTGATGCTTTCAGTATTTTTTCCTCAATTTATTGTGTGTACAATTGCATTTATGATGGTTGGATTGGGTGTTGCGTGTAATGTTCCGACAGTTTATAGTGTAGCGGGAAAAAACAAAAATGTAAATCCAGGCGTTGCATTGGCAATGGTTTCGAGTATCTCTTTTTTAGGATTTTTAATGGGACCACCACTGATTGGTTATATTGCTGAAGCTTTTGATTTGAGATATTCTTATGCGTTATTTGCTTGCTTTGGATTGATTATGGTTTTTATGGTTGGTAGAATGAAAATCTTTAAAAACATTAATAACTAATTTATAGCTTTTCAAAAAAAAAGTAATGATTAACTTGTAAGAAGTATACATAATTATAAATTTGCCTTTTTAATTATTATGAAACAAATATGTTTCGAATTTTAGTAAACAATAAGTTTTTTAACGTAATCCTTTCAATATCGTACACATTAGCTATTATAGCATTATTGGTAATGTTTGGATTTGGATTTCCTGTTGAGTATAAACTTTATATAAACATTTTTTTTATCATTCTACTATCTGTCGGAATTTTAAGAACAATACTTAAATATGTTTATTTTAAAGAAAAAATTATTCCGCGAGTCATCATTTTTGATATAGTAAGTATACTATTTATTCTTTATTGCATTAAAATGCAAATAACCGATTATAGTTGGTTTTTTGTCAGCAAATATTTGCAATTTGCTATTGTTTTAAAATTAGTAAGAGAAATTGCTACACCTAACCTTAATTTCAAACGTTCTGTAATTACTCCTCCCCAATTATTTATTTTCAGTTTTTTTATTTTAGTTTTTGGAGGAGCTTGTTTACTTATGTTGCCAAAAGCAACATATCATCCAATTTCTTTTCTAGACGCACTATTTACAGCGACGAGCGCAGTTTGTGTAACAGGATTAACTTCTGTTGATACTTATATAACTTATACGCCTGTTGGTCATTTTATTTTAATGTTATTAATACAAGCAGGAGGTTTAGGTATTTTGACATTTGCTGGATATATTGCTTATTTTTTCAAAGGAAATAGTTCTTATGAGAATCAAATAGCATTAGGAAGTATTGCAAACAACGATTCTTTGAGTGAAGTTTTTTCTTTTGTAAAAAGGATTATCTATTTAACTTTTGGTATCGAATTCGTAGGAGCTGTATTAATTTATATTTCAATTGCACCTTATAATATTAGTATTGTTGACAAATTATTTTTTAGTATTTTTCATTCAGTTTCGGCTTTTTGTAATGCAGGTTTTTCTACATTGCCAAATGGATTAATGAACAAAGGTTTTGTTCACAATTATGGATTTCAATCTGTTCTAATCACATTGATATTCTTAGGAGGAATAGGTTTTCCTATCTTGATTAATATTCTACGTTATACAGATTATTTAATCAGAAAATTAATTTCAAAAATTCTCCATAATAAAAATAATCGTAAGAATTGGGTTTTTACATTAAGTTCTAAAGTTAATTTAATCACCTCATTAACAATACTAATTATTTCTACAATCATATTATTCTTCGAAGAATATTATTCTACATTAGGACAACATCAAGGTTTCGGAAAGTTTATTTCAGCTTTATTTATCGCCATAACGCCTCGTACAGCAGGTTTTAATAATATAGATTTTTCTCACTTACAATTCTCTTCCATACTTTTGGTTATTTTGTTAATGTGGATTGGTGCTTCACCAGCATCAACAGGAGGAGGAATTAAAACGAGTACTTTTGCAATTGCAATTCTTAATTTTATTAATATTGCACGCGGAAAAAATAAAATCGAAATTTACAAAAGAGAATTAAGCCCTATCAATGTACAAAAAGCTTTTGCTACAATGACCTTATCTTTTTTAGTCATTGGAATAGGAATATTTTTAATAACAAAATTTGATAATCATTTACATCTTATTGATGTTGCATTCGAAGCTTTTTCAGCTTATTCTACTGTTGGTTTATCATTAAATTTAACACCTACATTATCAGATCCAAGTAAAATTGTTGTCATTACAATGATGTTTATTGGTCGTGTTTCAATGATTACAATTTTGATGGCTTTTTTTAAGAAAACTGTTTCATCTAATTATCGTTATCCATCAGATGATATTTTAATTTAAAAGAAAATTATGAAAATAATAATTATAGGTTTAGGAAATTTCGGCGCGGCGCTTGGTAAGAAAATGGTAAAGCTTGGTCACGAAATTATCGGTGTTGACAATAATATTCAACGTGTTGAAGCTTTGAAAGATAAGTTATCCTATACCATTTGTTTAGATGCAACAGATGAATTATCAATTAATAAATTACCACTAAATAATACAGATATTGTAATTGTAAGTATTGGGGAAAATGAAGGTGCCAATATTATGGCTACTGCTATTTTTAAAAATAAAAATGTAAAACGTTTGATTAGTCGTTCTATCAATTCTTTACACGAAAATGTTTTGCAAGCAATTGGAGTTACAGAAATTATTCGACCCGAAGCTGAATCTGCAGAACGTTGGACAAAAAAACTAAATGTGAAAGGAGTTGTAGATTCTTTTGAATTAAACAAAGAGTTTAGCATTATAGAGGTTGTAACACCAAATGAATTGGTTGGAAAAACATTTGATGAAATCCAATTCAAAAAGCAACATAATATTTTGGTAATGACAATTATTAAAAACAAAGAAGAAGCTAGTTTTTTAGGTCAATATAAAATTGTTCCAGAAGTACAAGGTTTTCCTACATCAAATACAGTAATTACAAAAGATGATGTATTGGTAATCTATGGAGCAAATCAAGAAATTTATAAATTCTTAAAGAAATTTAATATTCAATAATCTTATTCTTAAACTCTAATACATGTGGTTTATGGAATTTTAAGTAAAAAATAATTCCCATAAAATAACAGACAACATCTAATATATCTGCTGTATAATTCGAAGAAAATTTTGGCATAATAAATTCTAATAAAAGACTCAAAACAAAAGCAGTAATTACCAAATAACTTGTTGGATAAACATAAACTTGATTGTTGTATTTAATTTTCGAAATGATATAACTTCCTAAGTGCGTCATAGCAGGTACCGCAAAAATATCAGTTAAATAATGGTTGAGATACTCAATTTCTATGGAATAAATTCGGGTAAGTTTGATAAAAATCCAACTCAGAATATAAAAACTAAAATAAGTATCAAACAATTTCATTTTTTAGACAACAACAAGTATTATTAACACACAAAAAGCCCCAAGAATCATCAAAAATAGGAAGAAAGCATCGTCTATTAATTTTTGAGAGGCACTTCGTTTATCTTTTTTTTCTTTCATATGCTAACTTTGTGACAAAAGTATTTAATTCATCTCGAATTGCATAAGATGAATGTCATTGTAAAGTTTTTAAAATTGGATAGATTGAATCTTTAAAATATTTTCATAACTTTAAAACAGTAAATGATTGATAATGAAAATACTTTTATTCTTTCTTTTTCCAATTGCTCTTTTTGCGCAAGAAGTTGCTCAGAATGATAATCTTAAAAATAAATTGTTGATGAATTTTGCTCAACAATCTGGTTATTTTGATTTTAAGTATTCGCAAGATTTATCGCTTGAAAAGAATAATGAATTAATCTTGGATAATGTGAAGAATTATATTAATCAGCCAACAAGTATTTCTCCTTTAAAACCTGTTGTAGAAAGAATTTCTTACGAATATGATGATTCAAAAACATACGGACAAAACTTATTTAGAAGTACTGTACACGAATTGTTTTTTAGTAAACCACTGAAATTAGGTAAATAAAAAAAGCCCAATCCTTGAATTGAGCTTTAAAATACTATAAAAATATATAAAAATTCTGAGCTTAGAATTTTATATCCTCTGTTGTTGCGATTAAATCTTGAATTGTTTCGCGACGACGAATTAAATAATCTTTGTCGTCAATTAACAAGACTTCCGCAGGTTTGAAACGCGAATTGTAATTCGAAGCCATCGAGAAACAATATGCTCCTGCATTGTGGAAACACAACACATCTCCTTCGCTAATTTCATTTATTTTACGATTCGATCCAAACGTATCTGTTTCACAAATATATCCCACAACTGTGTAATAACGGCTACGACCTTCTGGATTTGAAATATTTTCAATTTCGTGATGAGCACTATAAAACATTGGACGAATTAAATGGTTGAAACCTGTATCAATTCCTGCAAAAACAGTAGAAGTTGTTTGTTTCACAACATTTACAGTTGCTAAGAAAGATCCTGCTTCAGAAACCATATATTTTCCTGGCTCGAACATTAATGTCAAAGGTTTTCCGTACGCTTTTTCGAACTCATTGAAACGAGCTGATAAACGCTCTCCTAAATATTCAATATCTGTTTCGTCTGCGCCTGGATAGTAAGGAACTTTAAATCCTGATCCAAAATCGATGTAAGATAAATTCTTGAATTCTGCTGCAACTTCAAATAAAATTTCAGCTCCTTGTAAGAAAACATCAATATCTAAAATATCAGAACCTGTATGCATGTGAACACCATCCAAATGTAAACCTGTATTTTCTACAACACGTTTGATATGTGGTAATTGGTGAATAGAAATTCCGAATTTTGAATCAATATGTCCAACCGAAATATTTGCATTTCCACCTGCCATAATATGTGGATTAATACGCACACAAACTGGATATTTAGGAAAATCTTGACCAAATGTTTCTAAAACAGAAAGGTTATCGATATTGATGCGAACACCTAAATCAATTGCTTTTTTAATTTCAGCATACGAAACACCATTTGGCGTATAAATGATTTCTTTAGGCTTGAAACCCGCCATTAATCCCAATTCTACTTCTTGAATAGAAACCGTATCCAATCCTGAACCAAGTGATTTGAAATACTTTAAAAGATTAAGATTTGTGTTCGCCTTACATGCATAATTTAACTTTAAACGTTTGACTGTAGAAAATGCATTTGTCATCTTTTCATATTGCGATCTAATTTTGTTCGCATCATATACATACAAGGGCGCACCATATTTTTGCACCAATTCCAATAGACGTTCTCTATTCAGTTCCATTTTGTTTATTTTTTTGTTTAAAGTTAAATTTCAGTTGCCAAAATTACGGAATACAAATGGTTTTCTGAAGATAATTCAGAATAAACTTATTATAAATCAATAATTTCGAATATTGTTTAAAGATTTAAAAAATATTTCGAATATTATTCGGTAATAAATGTTTTAATCCCTCCACCATTCTTTGAAGTGAAAGACAGAATCGTTCAAATTTAGTGGTTCACCAATCATAGGCGTCAAAATATCGAGCTTATTTTGCTTACCATTCTCTATAATTTTTTCCAAAGGTTCGTCCCAAGCATGTTTTGCCAAAGCAAATTTTGCAGCATGTACAGGAATAATATGTTTAGCTTTTAAATCGGTAATGATCGCAGGTAAATCTGTTGGTAAAGCATGAATGTATTTCCAAGCATCGTTGTATTGTCCATTTTCTAGAATCGCAAAATCAAACGGACCATATTTTTCTCCAATTTCTTTGAAATGCGTATCATAACCGCTATCACCACCTAAAAATATTTTTTGCGTAGGTGTTTCCAATACATAAGAAGTCCAAAGTGTTGTATTTCGTTTAAATTTTCTACCAGAAAAATGACGAGCTGGTGTAAAAGTAATTTTTAAGTTATTTTTTAATGAAACGCTTGTGTTCCATTCTTCTTCGATTAATTGTTCTGGTAGATAATTCCACTTCTCGAAATGTGCGCCAACTCCAAGCGGAAGAATCACTTTCTCCACTTTTGGACGTAATTCTTTCACTGTTTCATAATCCAAGTGATCGTAATGATCGTGTGAAATAACCAAATAATCAATCTTTGGGAAATCTTTTGCGTGATACGTATTTGCTCCTTTAAATGCTTTATTGAAAATTGGTAAAGGCGAACCGTAATCACTAAAAACAGGATCGATTAGGAAATTAACACCATCCAATTGAATATAATAAGACGAATGTCCCAACCAAATAAATACATTTTCAGATTTATCAATAGATTTGATATCCGTCTGAATATGCGGAATAGAATCTTTCGGATTGAGTTTTGGATTTTTCGCACCAAAGAAAAAATCCCACATCACTTTTTTGGTATCAAAACCTTCTGCAAATGCAGGTGTGTGATGAATATTTTGAAATTGTCCATTTTTATACAACTTCGATTGTTTCATTCGTTCCAATCGTTTTCCAGTTGCATCAGCACCAAAAGTATCCATTTGTAGAATAGCGAAGGTTGCAATTACAAGAATTACAATCAAACTTAATAGGAAGTAAAGCATTCGTTTAAAAACTTTTCGTTTATTGATTTTTTTCATTAATGATCAAATGTATAAAATTCTTGGATTGCTTTTGAAATAATATATCTTAAGTAAACTGTAACATTTGTAACTTTCATTTTAATTTTGATTTACCAACTTTGTACACGTTTTAGAAAAAATACAAAATGGAATTTATCTTACAACCTTGGCCATGGTATATTGGCGGACCAATAATCGCAATTGTAATGCTTTTATTGATTTATTTCGGAAAAAGTTTTGGATTTTCATCAAATTTCAGAACTATTTGTTCAGCTTTGGGAGGAGGAAAATCATGTGATTTTTTCTCGTTTGATTGGAAAGCTCAAAAATGGAATTTATTATTCTTAGTTGGCGCAGTAATAGGAGGTTTTGTTTCGATACATTTTTTATCAGATAATCAAATACCTGAAATTTCAGAAGCTACAATTGCAAAATTGAATGCAATGGGATTTGAAAGTGCAGGAAAAGCATATTCTCCAACCGAAATTTTCGAAACGATGTCTGTAAAAAATATTGCTTTATTATTTGTTGGTGGATTATTAATTGGTTTTGGAACGCGCTATGCAGGAGGTTGTACATCTGGACATGCGATTTCGGGTTTAAGTGATTTGCAATTACCTTCATTAATCGCTGTTATCGGCTTTTTTATCGGTGGACTTTTGATGGTTCACGTTTTGTTTCCTTTAATTTTTTAATCGCATGAGAAGTTTAGTTTATATCATATTAGGTGTTATCTTTGGTGTAACCATGTACAAGGCAGAAACAGCCTCTTGGTTCCGCATTTTCGAAATGTTCAATTTTCAATCTTTCCACATGTACGGATTTATCGGTTCGGCTTTGGTTGTCGGTTTGATTGGAATACAATGGATGAAAAAGAAGGAAGCAAAAGATATCGATGGTGAAAAAATTGTGATTCAGCCCAAAACAAAATCAATAGCTCGTTATTTGATCGGAGGAATTTTCTTCGGGTTAGGTTGGGCGTTGGTTGGCGCTTGTCCTGGACCAATATTTGTACTATTAGGCGCAGGAGTTTATCCAATTTTAATTACAATTGTAGGTGCATTAATCGGTACATTTCTTTACGGAAAAATTAGAAACAAAATCCCACATTAAACATGATAAAAGAGAAAATAGAAGCAACTTATCCATATCAATTTGAAGATGAATTATTGAATGAAATTGATGAATTAGGATCTTTGGTTGATTTCAAAGCGAATGATGTAATGATTGATTTGAACCAATTTATCAAAGGAATGCCAATTCTTTTGAGTGGTGCAATCAAGATTATGCGCGAAGATTTTGATGAAGGAGAACTATTGTTGTATTTTCTCGAAAAAGGTGATACATGTGCCATGACGATGGCTTGTTGTTTAGGTGATAAACAGAGTAAAATACGTGCTGTTGCTGAAACTGATGGAGAATTGGTGATGATTCCGATTGTAAAAATGGACGAATGGTTGGCAAAATATCCATCGTGGAGACGTTTCATTTTTGATAGTTACAATAATAGAATGGAGGAAATGTTGGTAGCAATTGACAATTTAGCTTTCAATGATATGAACGAACGTTTGAAAAAATATCTGTTGGATGTCGCAAGTATCAACAAAGGCAAAGTTGTGGTAAAAACGCATCAAGAAATCGCTTACGAGCTCAATACTTCTCGTGTTGTTATTTCTCGTTTGTTGAAAGCGTTAGAAAAAGAAGGTTTTCTTCAACTAAACCGAAACGAAATCACGATTAAGTAAGAAATTATTTAAAAAAATATATACAAAGGAAGCTCAGTTTTTGAGCTTCCTTTTTTTATTTGAAACAACTTATAGTAGAAAATTTTTCTAAAAATAATCTCATTTGTAACAAATGTTACAATCTATTTTGATACGGTCAATTACTTTTGTTTTTGTATTTCATAAAACAAATGATTGCCCGTATAGTTTATTTTGGATTGTTGCTATTTACTTTTTTTCCTTTTGTAGAGTCGTCTGTGGCGTTACTTTTAGGGATTGGTTATGGTTTAATTTTTCAGAATGAATTTGGGGAAATTTCAAAGCGATATTCAAAGAAATTATTGAATATTGCAATCATTAGTTTAGGGTTAGGTTTGAATCTTTACGAGGCAGTTTCGGTAAGTAAAGATGGATTTTTTCTCACTTTTATTTCTGTATTAAGTGTTTTTACATTAGGAATTGTATTTTACCGATTATTAAAAATCAACAATAATACATCGCTGTTGATAACTTCGGGAACTGCTATTTGTGGAGGAAGCGCTATAGCTACAATATCTTCGGTTTTACAACCAAAAGCCAATCAAATTACTATTGCTATGGCAGTTGTGTTTGTGTTGAATGCGATTGCGTTAATGGTTTTTCCGTTTATTGGACATTATTTTAAGTTATCGCAATATTAATTTGGTTTGTGGTCGGCAATTGCAATTCATGATACAAGTTCTGTTGTCGGTGCTGCTAAACAATATGGTGAACAAGCTTTGGAAGTTGCAACAACTGTAAAATTGAGCCGAACATTATGGATTTTTCCATTGGCCTTATTAATTGGTTATTTCAACAAAAAAGAGAAATCTTCTTACAAATTTCCTTATTTTATTATTGGTTTTATTGCAACAATGCTTATCGCTACTTATTTTCCTCAGGACGAAAAGTTTATCATATTTCACAAGGAATTTCGAAACAATTAATGGTTGTTGCTTTATTTAAGATTGGCTCGTTGATTAACTTACAATCCATCAAACAAGCAGGTTTTAAAACCTTATCATACGGAATCTTACTTTGGATTTTTATCTCCATTTTATCTTTGGTTTTGAATTATTTTTAAAATCTTTATTCTCTCTATTTTAAGTCTGTAACATTGGTTACTGTCGATTGTTTTTTAGCAACTTAACTTTGCTTCAACAAATTAGAAAAGGTTAAACCATAAAAATATTATCATATGTTTTTTCAACACATTTTTGAAAAGTCATTTGCACATTCAAGTTACCTTGTAGGTTGTCAAGCAAAAGGAGAAGCAATTGTAATTGATCCAAAAAGAGATATTGATACATACTTAAAAATAGCAGAAGAAAATAAGCTGAAAATTACGCATATTGTCGAAACACATATTCATGCTGATTATCTTTCTGGTAGCCAAGAGTTGGCTTATGTAACAGGTGCGAAGATGTATTTGTCTGATGAAGGCGGAGAAGATTGGCAATACGATTTTGAACATGTCGGATTAAAAAATGGCAATAAAATAGAAGTTGGAAATCTAATTTTTGAGGTGATGTATACACCAGGTCATACGCCAGAAAGTATTAGTTTTTTGTTGACAGATACGCCTGCGACGAAAGAACCAGTTATGATTTTTACTGGAGATTTTGTTTTTGTAGGAGATATTGGTCGTCCAGATTTATTAGAAGCAGCAGCTGGATTAATTGGTACTAAAGAAGTAGGAGCGAAGCAGATGTTTGAATCGTTGAAAAAATTTCAAGCATTACCAGATTATCTACAAGTTTGGCCCGCACATGGAGCAGGTTCTGCTTGTGGAAAAGCTTTGGGAGCTGTAGCAAGTACGACGGTTGGTTATGAGAAAATCAGAAATTGGGCGTTGCAATTTGATTCGAATGAAAAAGGTTTCGTTGATTATTTATTGGCAGATCAACCCGAAGCGCCAGCTTATTTTGCAATGATGAAAAAGCTGAATAAAACAAAACGTCCTTTATTGATTGAAGTTCCGAAATGGGCTAAATTAACATATATCGAATTTGAAAAAGCGAAAGATTTTGGAATGAAAGTGATTGATGCGCGTATCAAAACAGATTTTTCTCAATTCCATTTACCAGGAACATTAAATATTCAAAACAATAAAACGTTCAATACATGGATGGGTTGGATGGTTAATTATCAAGAACCAATTGTGTTGATTGTAGAAGAGGATGAAGTAGAAGAAATGACGCGAAAATTGATGCGAATTGGTTTGGATAATGTCTATGGTTATATTACTCCAACAGATATGTTGAGTAATTTTAGTTACTTACAATCTTCTATTTTAATCGACGCAGAAACAATTGAAAATTACATTGGAAATGATGAGGTTCAGATTTTAGATGTTAGAGGAGAAGTAGAATTTAAAGAAGGTCATATTGAAGGAGCGAAGCATATTTTTGTCGGTTATTTACCAAAAAGATACAATGAATTAGATCCAACTAAAAAAATTGCTTTGCATTGTCAAGCTGGAGATCGAGCAACGATTGCACAAAGTTTTTTGGAATCGAAAGGTTTTGAAGTTGAAAATTATAGTGGAGGAATTGCTGACTGGAAATTGAATCAAAAACCATTAGTTAAATAATATGTTTTTCAAAAGGATTTTAAAAATGTTGACATCAAATTCGAATGTAGAGAACTATCTACAAGAAGGTGCTTTATTGTTGGATGTTCGTACAAAAGCGGAGTTTTTGGCGGGACATCATGCAGGTGCGGTGAATATTCCGTTGCAAGAATTAGAAGTAAGATTAAAGGAATTACCAAGCAAAAAAATTGTAACAGTTTGTAGAAGTGGAGCTCGTAGTGCGCAAGCAGCAACAATTTTAAATAAAAATGGATTTGAAGCAATAAACGGCGGTCCTTGGCAAACAATAAAATAAGTGTAATAATATCTAAATTTTAAAATGGATTTATTGGATAAAATACAAGGAAATAATTTTTATTTGATTGATTTTTATGCAAATTGGTGTGCTCCATGTCAGTTACAACTTCAGTTTTTAGAAAATTTGAAAGAAAAATTTTCTGATAATGTAGAAATTATAAAAATAGATGTAGATAAAGAGAAAGTAAGTACTATTCAATTTGATGCAATGTATCAAGTAAATGGTGTACCAACTTTGATGCTTTTTCATCAAGGAAAGCTACTTTGGAAACATTATGGAGTAAAGTTTGAAGATGATTTACAGGAAATTGTAAAACAATTTTTGATATAAAAAAAGACAGTAGCTGCTTAATGATTCTTCTTAGAATCAAGTGCAACTACTGTCAAATTATTTTCTTTCTCTTACTTTTTCTTCACGTATTTTTTTGGATTTTTTTTGAATTCAACTTTACAGCTTTTACTACAAAAACCATAAATTTTCTTTTGATAAATTGCGGTATCTGTTAAGAATTGTGCGGTATTCATTCCACAAATAGGATCTTTCTCGTTTACAACTTTTACTTTTAGTTTTTGTTGAGCAAAAATTGAAAAAGAGATGATGAAGAATGTTAATGTTAATATTTTTTTCATTGTTATTGATTTTTAGATTGAAATAAATTGTAATTAAAAAAGAAACCTATTCTGTTTTTTACTTCGATTTCTCCCGAATTTAAATCAGAAAGTATAGGTTGAAAATATTCTATACCAAAATTAAATTTTCGAGCAGCTGCTTCTAATCCTAATTTCGCAAATTGAGCTTTTCCCTTAGATTTTGGAATCGTCTCCCCAAATTGTTCATTTTTATAATAAAGTTCGTTTTGAAAACCGACTTTTCCAAGTAATTTTAATTCATTGTTAATGAAAAGGTGTTGTAATTGAATTAATTGATTCCATTGATCTCCAAATTTGTATTTCTTCTTATTCTCTCCTTTCAAGTTGTAGTCTGTTACTAATTGTAAAGTCGAATTCTTATAAGCTAATTGGTAATTTATTGCAAACTGAGTATCCCAACTTCCTGTACCTAATTGAAAACTAGGATTGGTTGTTTCAGCATTTGCTTGATTAAATTTTGCGATTGGAATTTTTAAACCTATTGCAGCACTTAATCCATGTTTTAGCTCATTAGAACTTGTATTTGATTTAATGACTTTAACAATTCCCATCATATTTAAATCTCCAATACCAGAAATAGAAGAAGAGTTTTTACCTTCTTTATTATGAAAATGGTAAGGAATGCTAGCATTGATGTCAATTCTATTATTTATTGGAATTCTTGCCCATAATTGAATGGTATTGAATTGTTGTTTTTGTGTTCTTTTATTAGAAAAAGCATCTTCTTTAGCTTTATAAGATTGATGAAGGTAACGAATACCAACGAAATTTGAATTTATAAGATTTTCAATTCCATTTGAGGTTGAAGTTGCTGAACAACCACAAGCATCACAATCTAATTCTAAATCATATAAATGAGAGATTACAATAGAATCATTATCAGTATGTGCAAATAATGAAATGGGAGTAAATAATATAACGAAAAATAAATTGATATATAATTTCATTTGAATAGATTTAAAATTCTGCATAAGCAGGGTTATTAATAAATGAGTAATCAGTTAATGTTTTTAGAAAAGAAATAATTGCCTTTTTTTCTTCTTCTGTCATAGGAATTCCAATTCGATTATTTTGTTTGAGTTGAGAATCCAAATATTTATCATTTTGTACACCTTCTGAATAAAAATTCAAAACAGCTTCTAAACTATAGAATCGACCATCGTGCATATAGGGTTTGGTCATTTCAATATTTCTTAAACTTGGAACTCTAAACTTCATAAAGTCAGTCGAATCTAATGTTACACGATATAAACCTCCATCTTTGTATTGTTTATTATAATACATTCCTGAATTTCGAAAAGACTCATCTGTAAAAAGTGTTCCTTTATGACAGCTTGAACATTTCTGTTGAAAAAGTTGTAAACCTTTTTTTTCGGTTTCGTTTAAATCTGCCTCTTTCCTTAAATATTGATCATATTTAGAATCTTTTGATACAACTGAAGCCATAAACTGTCCTAATGCGCTGAGAATACGATTTGCATCTATTTTATCATCTCCAAAAGCATTTTTAAACATTTTTCGATAAGAAGAATCTGATGATAATTTCTTAATAATTTCGGGAAAAGTTGTATCCATTTCTTCTTCAGCTGTAATAGGAGAAATTGGTTGTTGAGCTAAATCATGAATAACGCCATCCCACATAAATCGATTTAGAAAAGCTAAATTTTGAATAGGAGGAGCATTTCGAATTCCTAATCGATCATCAATTCCATGACTAACAGGATGTCCGTGGTGAGTAAAGGCATTTTCTTGAATATGGCAAAAAGCACATGAAATAGTATTATTTCTAGATAATCGACCTTCATAAAATAGTTTTTTTCCTAACTCAACACCATTCTTAGTTAACGGATATTTATCTGTATCAAATGTTATTTTAGGAAAATAAGAAGGAATTTCTAATTGATAAGGTTCATCAACGATCTGTCCATAATCAATATCATCATCGTTACAACTTAGCAAGATGAATAAACTGAAAATGATTGTTATTATTTTATTCATTGTTTGTAGAATTATGCGGTGTTTATAAAACACCGCTATAAACTTTATTGATTTTTTTCGTCGTTATGTACATGATCAACTCGAAACATATTTTGTATATTTTCTGTTACCAATTGTGCAAAGTTGGAAGATCCCATAATATTATTGTTCGATTCATCTAATGTCAATTTATGGTTACCACTTAAATAGGTATTCAAATTTGCCATAATATGAATAGATGGCTTAATCTTAGAAGTTACTCGTGCAGATGTAGGTAAATCTAATGTTACTTCTTTATATAAATCTTGAACATTATTTTTGTTAATATCTCCCATATTTCCTGTGTGAGTTAAGAAGAAAGTATCAGTAGTAGTTTTGCCATAAAAACCTTCTATTTTAAAGAAAACATAACCAGCAGCCCAAGCCCAAGTCATTCCATTTTTCTTTGCTTTTTCCCAAAAAGTAGCTTGCCCAGTCTGTCCTAATAAATAAGCTTTCTGAGATACACCAAGTCCGAAACGTATTTTTGTATATTTATTTTGAGGGATATTATCCAAATTTAAATAAACGACATTAGCTATAGCAGAATCTTGATTAATAACAAAAGCGCCTTTGTCTGGATCGTTTTTATGATAATCAAATTCATTTCCTTTTTCATCAATTAATGTGATGTTAGAAATGATATATTTTAATGTTGTCAATTTATGTTTTTGTCCGTTTGATGAGGTTTGCGTTGTTTGATCTAAAACAATTCCTCCCAAATTATCAAATCCATTTTCAAACTTTAATTGAATTTTACCTGTTTCGGTAGATTTAATTTCAGAGAAATCATCATCGTTGTTGCAGGAAGTAAATAAAGTAAGTAATGCGATAAATGATAAGTTTAAAAAATATTTGATTGTTTTCATTGTAATAATTGTTTAATTTTTTTGAATAAAAATGCTGTTGGAAAACAATTATTGTTCTCCAATACTGAATATTTGTTCTATTAATTAAACAATTGGAGGTTTTAGATATTTAAAAACCCAATCGATAGAATAGGATGATAGCCAAAAGAATCGATGTTTTATTTTTACAATAAAATCTTGAATAAATGGAATATTTAAGGATTCGAAATGTATAAAAATTTCTGCAAATCGAATATTTTTTACTAAAACCGAATCAGATTCTTGTTCTGTTTCTTTTAGTTGCTTCGATAAATAACATTTTCCATTACATTGCATTTCTGGTCGCTCTTTATTGATACAATACTCATCAATAATCTTCTCCTGAGTACTAATGAATACAGTAAAAGGAATTAGTGATCGAAAACCAATTAAAAGCACGAACAATGCAATCAATAAACAATTGAAACTTTTGACAAATCTTATATGAAATGTCAACTTGATTAAATGTTAATGAGATAATAATTTGATAAACAAGAATTATTTATCAAATAGGAGGCTGAAGTTGTTGATCTAATTGATATTGAGTTTCGAAAGCTAATTCGATAGTCGAAATTTTTTCAATAGATTTTATGAAGGTAAATGTGTTAATTTCGAAGGTAGGTTGATAAATAAAATAATCAATTGCACGCAAAGAAACTTGAATTTTATTATCATCATTTTGTTCATCATTAACAGTCTTGGAAATTTGTTCTTTCAGATAACAAACTCCATTACACAATAATTCTGGACGCTCTATATTAACACAATATTCGTTAGAAATCTTATCATAATTTACCAAATAGTCAATAACAGGTAGCAATGGTCTACAAGTTATTAGAACAACAGTTAGTATGAAAAGGTAAGATTTCAATTCCTTAAAATTTTTATAAAATTAGACAGTTTTTATTTATTTTGAAAATGAAGATTATCAGTTTTTTCAGAAATTGAATTCAAGTTTCTTTTTATTGAAATGACATTAATGAAATAATCTTAAAAGGTTTATATTTTTTAGATTGAGAAAGATATCGTAACTTTGAATTAATCATTTTAGAATCAATTCATGGCAAATTTTATTGACATCTATAGAAGAAACAACCAATTGTGGTTGTTTTTGTCGTTGGCATATTTGCATGATGATACTTTCTTAAGAAGCTCGAAAGAGTTTATCAACTAATCCCTGTTACGACTCGAGACAGGGAACCTTCTATTTTTTTCAATTATCAATTATTTTCAATTTTCTGTAAGGAGATTTGTATCAAATTTTAGCGAATTTTATTTTCGGTTATTTGATATTTGAGTCTTAGAGAATCTTCTTCGAATGATTGAAAGTTTAACTAAGAATTTATCAAAATGACAACAAATATTATTTTAACAACAGGATTATACGATTTAATTAAAGACCATTTAAGAAGAAAAAAAGTAACAGCAGAACAAGAAAATATCTTAACAAAAGAATTGCGTCATGCAGAACAAATTTTGAGAAGAGATTTGGCTGATAATATTGTGACTGTTGGGAAAAAAGTAACAATAAAAGAATTAAATTCAAATCAAGAATATCAATTAAATTTTGTTAGCCCAGAAAAGGCAAAACCGAAAAAGAATCGTCATTCTATTTTAATGGACGAAGGTTTAGCAACAATTGGTTATAAAATTGGTGATGTAATTGAATGGCCAGCAAATGATGGCTCAAAAAAATATGAAATTCTGAATGTAGAAGCAGTTTCATAATTTGTCCAAAAGCATAATAAAAAAACCGAGCATTAGCTCGGTTTTTTATTGGTATATTTTCTGGAAAAATATTTTAAACATCTAAATGTGAAGCAGTAATTTTCTGACCATAAAAAATTGTTGTATTTGCTTCAAAACTTTTCGCATCATCTGTCGTATAAAATGTAAGATGCCCATTTTTTGAACATTGTGTTTCTACTTCGGGATGACGATGTAGATAGTCAGTTAATTTATTCGCGACCAATTCTCCTTGCGAAAGAATTGTTACATTTTCTGGTACATATTGCGAAATAACAGGAAGAAGAAGCGGATAATGTGTACAAGCCAATACAACTGTATCGATTTCGGATGATTGATCAAATAAGCGTTGAATATCTTTTTCTACAATATCGTGCGCAGCTTTGCTATCAATTTCATTATTCTCAACCAAAGGAACCCAAAGTGGACAAGCCAATTGAAAAACATCAATTGTTGAATGAAATTTGTTCATCTCGATTTTATACGATTCAGACAAAACAGTTCCTTGTGTAGCTAAAATTCCGACTTTGTTATTCTTTGTGTATTCATTTATCGATTCTGTTGTTGGGCGTATAACACCCAAAATTCTTTTGCCTTCGGGTAAATCATTTTGCTGAATTGTTCGTAAAGCCTTTGCAGAAGCTGTATTGCAAGCAAGTATAACCAAGTTACATCCCAAATCAAACAATTTAAAAACGCATTCTTTGGTGTATTCATAAACTGTCTCAAACGAGCGAATTCCATAAGGGCAACGAGCATTATCACCTAAATAGATATAATCGTATTGCGGAAGTTTTTTCTGTATTTCTTTGAAAACGGTTAATCCTCCATAACCAGAGTCAAAAACACCAATTGGTCCTTGCATATTCGCTTATTTTTGAAGCACAAATTTACAAAATGTATTAAGATGTTAGCGTAATAATTTGGTTTGAAAATTTACATATAATTAATAGAAATAATAAATTTTATAATCTATTCAACAATTGTTTGAATAAAATTATTTTCTTTTCTGCTTCCGTTTTTTATTTCGCCAAATTATAAAACCTGTAATAGGTAAACTTGCCACAATTATTGAAGAAGTAAAGGCTAATATTTTACCAAATAAACCTAATATTTGTCCTGTATGAATGTCGTACATTGAGTTTGCAAACTTTTTACCATTTGATAAATTCTCATTCATTAATTGAGAAACCTGAAATTGTTCCGAATCAAATTGATATTCGTCAACCGCATAATAACGCAAACTTTTATGATACGCTCTTATGGCCAAAGGATTTTTTTCGGGTACGGGTAAATAAATCCAATACATAGAAGCTGTTGGACTATTTTTTAAACTATAAGCATATGCAGAATCAACAATAGTGTAATTGTTTTCTAACATTTTTTTAGGTTGATAGACATATCCTTTTTCTTCATTTGGAAATGATTTTCCAAGATTAACGATTTGCATATATGAATTGCGAACAGGTTTGAAACTAAATGCAATACCTGATAAAGCGACAATAAATGCAATACTAAAAGCATAAAATCCCAGTACATTATGCAAATCATAATTGATACGTTTCCATTTTGCTTTGTATTTTATCGTTAACCCATTTTTAGCTTGTTTTCTCTTTTTGGGCCACCAAAGAATTAAACCGCTTATCATAATCATGATAAAAATAACAGTTGAAAAACCAATTATATTTTTTCCGATATCACCCAATAAAAGATTCATATGAATGTATTGTATCACCAAGAAAAAATCTTGTTTCATATTTTCTTGATGTAAAATTTTCCCTGAATATGGATTAATATACACAAAGTAAGATTCTTTTTTATCATCCATCGTCATCACAACCGTTGATCGATCTTTATCCATATACATCACTCGAAGCACAACATGTTTAGGATTTTTGTCTTGTACTTTATGGATAATTTTACTTGGTTTTATGAATGGTTGATGAACAATCTCGACTTTTCTATAATCAAAAAGAGTATCTTTTATTTCATCTTGAAAACAAAATATAGCTCCTGTTATTGCCACAATACAAACAATAATACCTGTAAATAATCCAAACCATTTGTGAAAGAAGAGAAAATATTTTTTCATTAATAAAAATTAATTTAGAATAAATAAAAATTATATTTGCAGCAAATATAAATTATTTAAAAACACACTATGAAAAAAAATATCATCTGTTTAACAATTTTATTGGGGAGTGCCTCGCTGTCATATGCCCAAACGAATGATAGTATATCCACAGATTTGAATGATGTTGTGGTAGTTGCTTCAAGAAAACCTACTAAAATATCTGATTTGGCAGGAACTGTTTGGGTGATCAATCAAGAACAAATTGCACAACAAGCTAAAAATGGTGTTCCATTAAAAGAAGCTTTAGCGATTATGATTCCAGGGATGGATGTTGGTTCGCAAGGAAGATCAAATTATGGTCAAAATATGCGTGGACGTTCAATGCTGGTGATGATAGATGGAGTTTCTTTAAACAGTATCCGTAACATAAGTCGTCAATTAGATGCAATTGATCCGTTTAATATCGAAAGAGTTGAGGTTTTATCTGGTGCAAGCGCAATTTATGGCGGAAATGCGACAGGTGGTATTGTCAACATTGTGACGAAAAAAGCACTAAAAAATGGAATTAGTGGCGAAACAGAACTTGGTTTACGTACAGGTTTTTCAGGAAGTGATGATCATGATTGGCGCGTTGCTCAATCTATTGGTTACAAAAATGATAAATTTACGGGACGTTTGGCTGTTGCATTTCAACAAAATGGTGGAGCTTATGATGCAGATGGAGATCAAATATTTGCAGATATTTCGCAATTAGATTTACAATATAATCAATCTATTGATGTGTTGGCAACAGCAGGTTATAAATTCAATCCGAAGCATCAAATCAATGGATCTGTGCAATATTATCGTTCAAAATATAATGGAGATCGTAGTTTATATTTAGGTGAAAACATTAGTGTTTTAACCAAAGGAGATGCTTCTGTTTTGGAAATGCGAGATGGTTTTGATACGGATAAAAATCCAGGAACAGAGCGTGTAATGGGAACATTGAGTTATAATGGAACGAATATTTTAGGAGGGCAAGACGTTTATGTTCAATTTGCTTCTCGTGTTGAGAAATTAGGATTTTACCCATTTCCAGGTAATTTAACGTTGCCTTCTGGGACAAGTCCTTATATGTCGGCTTCTCAACAGGATACGTATTATTCGGGTCTAAAAGCTGTTTTGGTAAAAGATTGGGGGAAATTGAAATTAACATATGGTGTAGACGCTGACTTTGAAAAGTTTGAAGGTCAACAAAATGTATTTGATTCTCAGAAATCATTATCAAGTGGAGGAATGATTAATCACACTGTTTTAACAATTGATCGTTATCCAACCAATCATTCTACAAGTTTTGCAGGATATGCGCAAGCTGAGTATGATATTTTACCTCAATTGAAAGTTTCGGGAGGAATTCGTTACCAAGATATTTCGATTAAGTTGGATGATTTTGTTGGTTCTACTCAACAATTGCAAATCGCAAATGGTTATGGAAACAGCGCCGATTATATTCCAGGCGGAAAAAGTAGCTATAATATGACGATGCTAAATGCTGGTTTGTTGTATAAAATTAATGAATTGAACCAAGTTTGGACAACTTATTCACAAGGAGTTTCGTTGGCTGATCCATCAAAATTTTATGGATATGGAAATTATAAATTTAATTCTGCAACCAATAATTGGGATTTAAGTTCGAGTGTCAATGTAAAAGATTCTCCTCTTTCTGGTGTGAAAACAGGACAATTTGAACTTGGTTATCGTTTCAGAACAAATAATGGATTTAAAGGACAAATCTCTGGATTTATCAGTAATTCCGATAAAAATATTGCTTTAAAACGTGATGGATTAAATCTTTGGGTAGAAGTAGTTGATCAGAAATTAAGAAATATGGGCGTAGAAACAGAGGTTTCTTACACGAACGGAGGATTTTATGTTGGAGCAAATACATTGTTAATCAAATCTGAAGTGGAGAAAAATGGTGATTGGCAAAAACAAGACGTTTCAACTTCTGGACCTTCTAAATTTACAGCTTACGCAGGTTATGGATTTGATAATTGGAATTTTAGATTTCAAACTTTACAAAGTTTCAAATACACAGATGGTTTGGAAAATGTGATTGATTCATACAATACATCAGATTTAATGATTGCTTACAAATTACCTTTCGGTAAAATTAATTTAGGTGTTCAGAATATTTTTAATACCGATTATCAAACAATTTGGAGTGCAAAATCACAAGTTTTGTATAGTGCATATAAAGTTCCAGAATTGTTTTATTACGCTGGACGAGGAAGAACTTTTAATCTAAGTTTTACATACAATTTTTAATTTATGACAAGCGAATCTTTTGATTCGCTTTTTTCTTGAAAATATTTTTTAGATAGGAAATATTGAAAACTGTACTAGAAAGTTTTGTGTATTTCATTTATAAAGAAAACTAAACAAGAAAATGTATTAAAACCTTTTCAAATATGGTTATTGGCTTAATGATTGCAATTGAATTTATAAATAAAGTTTCTCACAAAAAGAATGAATTATGAAGCAATTAAATAAAAAAATGATCTCAGGTTTAGCGTTAGCAGGTTTGGGAGGGTTGACTTATGCTTGGTTGAATTGTCGAAAAGTTAAAATCCCGGATTATGTTACAGCGGTCGAAAATTTTGATCCGCAACAATACATGGGAAAGTGGTATGAAATTGCACGATTAGATTTCAAATATGAAAAAAATATGAGTCATGTAACTGCGACTTATTTTTTGAATAAGAAAGGTGTAATAGAAGTTCATAACAGAGGTTTTGATGATAAAGAAAACCAATGGACAGAAGCTCATGGAAAAGTTAAGTTGAACGGAGAAGAGGGGAAAGGAGCTTTAAAAGTTAGTTTCTTTGGACCATTTTATTCAGGATATAATGTAGTGTTGATGGATCCTAATTATGAAACAGCTTTGGTTTTTGGTGAAAGTCATGATTATATGTGGATTTTATCACGACAAAAAACAATTTCGGAAGAAACAAAACAAAAGTTTCTTTTGTATGCAGAAGAAAAAGGATATGCGATAGAGGAACTTACTTGGACTGTACAAGAATAAGTTGATAAATATAGTTTCATCTCAAAGGGCTAATTTNNAAATTAGCCCTTTGAGATGAATGATGAATATATTATTCTGCTAATGGATTAATTTGATCTGCTGTAGGAAAATCTTGCCCTGTATTACCGATCGTTTTGTTTAAATCAAATTTTGCAGCATCAGACATATTAGCACCACCCGCTAATTTTGCTTTGTCTAATAAATCGAGTGCTAATTTTTCTTCTTCACGTTGTTCAGCAACCAACCATTGTAAGAAATTCCATGTTGCCCAATCTTCTTCCTCCATACTCATTTTTACAATTTTGTAAATGGATTCGGTATTTTCGATTTCTTGTTTTAAAACAGCTTGAAAACACTCTAATACATTTTTAGGTTCAGGTCCAGGTTTTTTTATGGCTTCAATTTTTACAGTTCCACCACGTTCTTGAACATATTCTATAATTTTAGCCATATGTACGCGCTCTTCCTGAGAGTGTTTCATCATAAAATTTTTGACTCCGTCCAATTGATTTTCATCTGCCCAACATGCAAGCATTAGATAAATTTGTGCCGAAAAAGCTTCTAATGTAATTTGATCATTTAGTGCTTTTTGTAATGTTTTAGAAATTCTTGTTGTATTCATTTTTAAGGGTTATTTAAGTTGAGAATATTGAATGGAATTTTCGCACCAAACCCAATTTTTGAATGTTAATACTTTCTAAAATATTGATATTTAGATTCGTTTCAAATATTTTGATAACATTAAACCTTACTTCTTATTATAAAAATCAATTTGTCGTTGAATTGTTTTTTCGGTTTGAATAATGTCTAATATTAAAATTTTGATAGTTTCTTTTTTGTTCTTTTCTGTTTCATAAAAGTTGGAGTATAAGAAATTCATGAAAAATTCTGTTTTGTTCTTTAATATGTCTTTTTGTTCTTCAATATTAGACAAAGAAGTGATTTTATCATAATTTATCAAGTCTATTTTGGAAGTTGAAACTGATTTCCAAGCGCTTGTTTTAATCTGAGGAATAAACACACCTTTACATTTCATTGTGACACCCAAAATGTTAACACTTTTGTTATCAGCATAGTATTCAAGCGAATCAACATAAGAATTTTGCAATGGAATATTGTATTTTATTTCTTCCGTTGTTTCATTCAATTCACTTTTTATCGTTGAAAAAACTTGATTAATATACACTTGGTCTTTTCTATTTGTGTTCCAATTGTCAATAAACAGTGCAATCAAAATACCTACGGTTACAGGAATAATTTCTTTGATAAATTGAATTGAATAATTTTCTAATGCTTTCTTCATTAAATTTAGTTCTTGTTAATTTATATTGATGTGTTAAATCAAACAAATATCTCATATTCATCGGAATGCACCATAACTATTTTTATATTTTTTGATAAATAGTGGCGAAATTTAAAGGTTAACAATTAAGTTGATATTTTTGAGATTTGTATTAAGTTTAATTTGCTCTGTTTTGTTCCTCGAAATTCACTTTTTTGTTGTTTTCTTTCACTTTGTTATTTCCAAAATTGTATGTTAAACTAAGTTTGAAACCTCGGTAATCATTGTATTGATTAAACTCCGAACGATAATCGCCATTATACGAATACCCTTTGTTTTTAATCGTTTTGAATACATCATTTACCACAAAATTAGCTTGTAATTTTTTATCGAAAAACGAAGCTTTAATGCCTGGCGAAAATTCCAATTGATCTTGCAGTTTTATGTTGGCATACGTGAACGGAAGCGAATGCCAGAAGTTTAGCATCAAAAACCACGTTTTATTCTCATTTAATGTAATAGTGTTGTAAAAGGTATATGACATCGAATAAACTTTCAGTTTTTCCAATTCAGAAATGGTCGGTTTTGTGATTGTATAAGATGCATTTGCATTGATTGAGGTTTCCCAAATTTTGAAAAATGTGTTGTAATATCCAATATTGAATCCCGTTCTGTTTTGGTCATAACTATTTTCTATTACATTGCTGTAAATTCCGTCCGAAAAACGTGCAATATTCGATGTGTTATTTTGGCTAAATTGATTGTAAAGTCCAAATGTAAATTTTCCTTTGTACGAATAATTTAGTTCAATATTATCATTAAATGATGGTTGTAATTTAGGATTTCCTGTGTAATACATATACGGATTCGTGTACCAACGGAATGGATTTAAAGATTGAAAATTGGGACGATTTATTCTTTTGGAATAATTGATACTGAACGAATGATTTGTAGTTGGTTTGTAACTGATATAAGCTGTAGGAAATAATTTTCCGTAGTTCTTTTTCAGACTGCTGTTTTCGTCATTTGGTGTAAAACCTTCTAGCGAAGTGTATTCGTATCGTAAACCAGCTTTTGCTGACCATTTTTGATTGAAATCTTTTTGAAAGCTAACATAAGCCGCATAATTGTGTTCTTTGTAATGAAAAATATTGCTATTCGATGGGTTCAAAACAAAATCTGATTCATCAAATTCATAGTATTCCACATTCGATTTGTTATCCAATAGTGTATATTTTGCTCCAGTTTCTATGTTCAGCCATTTGTAAGGAAGCGTAAGATCTGATTGTACCGAATAAATCGCATATTTCATTTTACTATTATTTCGAACAATAGCATTATGCTGATTCGTGTTGTTAAAAGTATTTAAATTGTTGATTTTATTAGGACTATCGTTCAAGTAATTCGCTGTAAAACTTAGTTTTTTACCAATGCTGTCCAATTTTATGTCATAATAAGTATTCAAAGTATGTGTTGGTGTTGTCCAACGTTGTTTTTGAAGGGTTACTAATGTAGAATCTATAATAGAATTTGTTTCATAATGGCTTAGTCCATCCGTCTTCATATTATAATGCTGATTGGAATAGTCGTAAATAAGACCGATGTTTTGTTTCTCATTTATTTTATAATCAAGGCTGTAGTTTAACCCAAAACCATCGGGCGTATCTTTTCTTGTTTCCGAGTTGTAGACACTGTTTGTTTTGCTTAAAAGATCTCGAGTTCCAACGGCTTTATAAGCCATATCAAATTGCCTTAATTTCAACGAAGTGCTTAATTTTTTCGATTGATAATTAAGCGTTCCGCCCGTTCTGAAACCACTGTAAGAATTTTTTTGATACGAAGAATTTACACTCCCGCTCCAGCCAATATTAGGATTTTTCTTTAGAATAATATTAATAATTCCACTATTTCCTTGTGCTTCATATTTTGAAGGAGGAGTTGTAATGATTTCAATTTTCGCAATATCATCAGAACGAAGCGATTGTAGATAATTAGTAAGTTCGCTTCCTGATAAATTAAGCATTCTGTCATTCACCATAACCGAAACATTTCCTTTTCCTACAATAGAAATATTATCATTCAGTACATTCACCATTGGTGTGTTTCGTAAAGCGTCCAAAGCAGACATTCCTTGCGAAGCAATAGAATTTTCGATATTACAAACCAGACGATCAACTTTCTGTTCAATTAGTTTCTTTTTTGCTGTAACCGTTGCACCTTCTAAAGTTGTAGCATCTTGAATTTTGATAAGTCCTAAGTCTTTATCTTGTTTAATTTCTATTTCTTCTGAATAAAATTCTACGCCAAACTGTTCTATTTTAAGTAAATAATTTCCAGCATCTGTTTTCATAGAAAATAATCCCAGACTATCTGTATATGCTTGATTGATAAGTAAACTATCATTTTTAAAAAGAAGAATATCAGCAAATTCAAGTGCTTTATCATGTTGATTGATCACTTTTCCATTTATCGAAAATTGTTGTCCAAAAACTGATGAACAAAAGCTGAAGGCAATCAAATAGCAGCTAATAAAAATAAGATTTTTCATATGTTGTATTTTATTTATAACAAAGAAAAAGTATAGAACAAAGAAAAAATTGTAAAAATCGTGCAGCTTAATGTTGCGCATAAATCCAAGCCAATTGTTCTTGTTGAATGCTTGTTTTATTTCTTAATTGATTGGGCGATTGTCCCGTAATTTCTTTAAAATCGCGGATAAAATGAGATTGATCGGTGTAATTATTTTGGTAAGCGATATGCGTAAGTTTTTCTTTTTCGAAATGGAGAATAGAATTTAGCGCTTTTCTAAATCGAACTGTTTTCAAAAAAGTTTTTGGACTTTGCCCAATTTGATTCATAAACAGGCGATACAAGGTCGATTCATTCATCGAAAGATTTTTGGCTAAAGGACCAACTTTTAATTCATCTGTTTGTTGAATAAGGTATAAGATTTCTTTAGTTTTAGTATTTAAATAATCTTGATTTAAGCTTTTCAATAATATATGTTCGAGCATTGAAATTCTTTTCAACGAATTCTTTTCCTCAAATAATTGTTCTGTAAAATCTGTTGCAAATTTTGGGAAAATCATTTCGAAAACTTCATCACTTTTAATTAATTCATCGTACGAAATATTTGTAAATAAGCGTAACGCAGCTGGATGAAAAATGATGCAAACTTCATCTAAAGAAGCATCAATGCTTACATTAAGATTAGATTCGTGAAATCCTGATAAATAACTTTTGTATGTAGCATTTCCTTTTAAGGTAAAAAGATGTTTGTTTGTTTTATTCTGTTCGAGAATGATTTTATTCTGTTTGTAAATGGCAAGACACAAATTGGTGTTAGGGAAAGTTGAATAGTCAATCTTTTCATCTTTTTTAGATTTGAAAAGGATGAAATACTGAACGATATTTTTTAATTCAGGATGATGAGGTTGTATAATTTCGGTTTTCATAAACGTACACGTAATAAAATCAATTTTAGCGAATAACACGTTGATAGCGTGTTCTATTCTATAGACGCTTTTGTTTGATGTATGTTACCTGTAAGTTCGAATTATTTTAATATTATGCTTGAGGAATTAAAAATTATATGCAAATCCTGCATTTCCATATATGTTATACATTTTGAATGAAATGGCTTCGAAATTCTTTTTGAAAACCTGTTTGTGAGCCATTGTTACATCAAAAAATAAACTGAAATGATTCTTTAATTTATATTCAGTTCCTAGTTGGCTTCCAAATTGAAAAGGACTTAAATAATCAGAAAAATCGTACAAACCTTTTGCTGTGTTTTCAAATGTTGTAGGTTCACCGATTGGACTTCCTTCTCTAAAAACACCATCGTAAATATATCCTGAAAAAGATTTATCAATCAAGGCAGAAAAGTAAAATCCGCCATATAAATTCCATTTTGTAGACGCGTTCCATACCAATAGAACCGGCATAGAGACATAAGCATTATCCATTTCGGTAATGACATGTCCTGTAAAAAAGCCTTTGGTTTGTGCTCCAGTATCGTTTTGTATTTGTGTGTAATAGTTCTTTACTTTCGCTTGTGTTTTCATTCCACGACCTTCTACGTTTAATCCGACACGAACACCTAATTCACGTTTATCGTTGAGCCACTTTGTTGCATTTATACCTATTCCTAATTGCAAAGTAGGGTTATAGCTTTCAATTTTTCGGATTTCAGCAGGCATTCCAATCGGTGAAGCTCCTCCAATGTGGGTACGTCATATCCTC
>NZ_DJTP01000021.1:0-4152 GCF_002440405.1 Empedobacter sp. UBA6305
TACTTTTGATTTTGAATCAGCAGTAACGGTAAGTGCTGCTTTCTCCACTGTCAAAGACTGGCTTATCGGTTTTGCAGGCAAATACTGATTATCTCCCAGTTGAGTAGCCGTGATCGTAACAGCTCCTGCACTGTGTGCTCTTACCTTCCATTTATTACCATCTGCTGCATCTTGATAGATGGAAGCTATTGCTGGATTAGAGGAAACATAAGAAACTGGAAGCCCCGAACCTGCCGTCGCCGTCAAAGTCTTATCGCTATCACCATAAGTCATGCTGGACAAAGAACCAAATGTAATCGTCTGTTCGCCCATTGCCTTAGCTGCCACAGTAGCCTTTTCACTGCTATTGCCCGCTTTATCTTCTGCAGAAAGGAAGTATGAATACGTAATTCCATTCGAGAGACTGGTATGCAAGTAACTATTTGTTCCTTTCAATAAAGTCGCCAATAGTACTTTTGCTCCACCTTCTGGTATCACATATAGTTGGTATTCTTTTAAGTCACTTTCTGTATTTGCATCCCAAGTTAGGGTAATCTTGGTATCTCCACCAACAGCTTTAAAGTTTGCTGGTATCGCCGGTGGCGTTTTATCGATACTAAAGCTTACTGTTGTCATATTACCTGCATTATCAGTAACCACGAGTATATAACTTCCTTCTGACGAAACTACACTACCAGAACTGAAACTACTACCATTTAGTGTTGCCTTACCTTCATTAAAACTAATGGTACGATTGGTATTGTATATACCGCCATTTGTTACGCCTGTAACTGAAGGTGCAGTATGGTCGATAGTATAAATCTCACCACTGGTAAATCCACTAACAGCATTATTATCAGCATCTTTTATTCCTGTACCATTGTTTAAATCTAATCTAATCGTTCCATCTCCTGACAAACCTGTTATAGTTACAGTATAAGTAGTCCCCGATCCAGTTACATTAGAAATACTACCGATTGTATTACCTATAGAAGTTAATGTAAAATCATCATTACTAACACCAGTTACATCTTTCGAAAATTCCACATTATATTCTACTGTATTTGCATTTGTAGGGTTGGTACTTCTTCTTGTAATTGATGATACGACTGCTGGAATTGATGCTGGCTGAGTAACTTGAAGATTATTAATTGTAAAAGTACATCCATTGTCATCGGTAATGGTAACAGAATAGGTGCCTGCAGTAAGATTTGACCTGTTCTGAGTTGTTATTCCGCCTCCCCAATTATAAGTATAAGAGCCGCTACCGCCTAACGGCGAAATATTTATTGCTCCATTATTTCCACCATAGTAACTCACGTCAGTAATAGTAAATCCTGTTATTATAGCCGGATTTTGAGCTATAGTAAAGGTTTTTGTTATAAAAGTTCCTTCATTATCTGTTATTGTAACAGTATAATTATTTGGAGATAAGCCAGTGGCAGTTGCACCATTTCCTCCCGATGGTGACCACGAATAGGTATACGGAGATTTTCCTCCCGAAGGTACAACTGTTGCCTTTCCGTTGTTCACACCATTACAAGCAATTGTTTGTGATTGAGTAGCAGATAGGGCAGGATTGGTTGTAAAAGATTTGACATCTCCATAAGCAGTCCCCGCGGCATTTGTCGCATAGGCTCTATAATATAGTGTTGTAGCTGCAGGCAATGAAGTTGCATTTATAGTAAACGCACCACTTCCATTGGTTGTTGCAGCTACATTTGTAACTCCTGGTCCATTTAGTACTGGGTTTGCTGTCGTTGACCAAACAATTCCTCTAGCACTTATTGTTGTTCCGTCATCAGTATTTGATCCTCCTACTGTAACTGTTTTGGCTCCTAAGTTTGTTACCGTAGCATCTGTTGTTACTGTTGGCTGGTTACTATATTTTTCCCAAGTAAAAGCATCAAACCCCATGTATGCATAATCACCACCTGCCGTAATAACTAATTCATCAATAACAATATTAGAATAGTTCTGTCCATTCAAATTTGTTAAATCTATGAGTGTGTACCCGTTAGTATTCCCTGATGAGTTAGCAAAACCAGTTATTTTTGTCTGGGTAAATTTGGTTACACTATTCAATTTACCTGTAATAGTTAATGTCCCTGTAATAGATTGATTATCATTAACATCACTAAGATAGATCCAAAAACGATTCATTCTAAATAAATTGGATGTTGTCTTGATGCTAAAAGATGCATTTGCAGTCGGTAGAGTATTATTATCTATAAATTGATTGTCTGCCGAAGTGCCGCTCCATCCCCAACCATTTGATCTATAAATATTAAAAGTACCTTTATGTGAAATGATATTAAAAACAACACCATTATCGGTAAAATTGATACTTCCTACAGATTCTGTTTCAAAAGTTTCTGTACTTGATTGTGCATTTACTACAATAGTAATAATAAACCACAACCAAAAAAATAAGTAGAGTTTTCTCATATTATTTGTTTTTAATTTTTAAAATAATTTTAGATAGTAAAAAAGTAGTCTTACAAATAAAGAGACAAAAACAGTTATTTCCTAATTTTAGGGGGGGACAAATAGGGGGACATTTGTAATGGTTTACGTTTTTAGAATATGGCAAAGTATTGATTTTGAATTTGTTAAATTTTAATAAATAGGAATATTATATTCATTAAGTAAATAATTTATTTTACTTTGTGTTTGTTGTGTATTTAAGAGTTGAATATTTTAATTTATTAGTAGTTTAAATATATTAAGTATTAAAAGCTTAGGTACATTTGTTCATTTTTTATTCATGAATTATTATTGTTTTATACCCTTCGGGGAAGTCTTGAAGTAAGTTAAAATATTGTAAAAAGTATTATGTAAAAAGTAGAATGTATTAAGTATAAAGTAGATGTGAGGTGTTAGTATTGAGAGGACTGTAAAATGTACAGATTAGATGTTAGATATGAGAATTGAGATTTTAGAGTCGTAAAATGTATTTGAATATTGAAAAATAGTCATAAAAATGTCATATGATTTGGAGGCGAGTGTCAAAAAGTTGAAAGTCATGGTTAAAATGTTTTACTGTTTGCGTAGCAAATGATTTAAAACATTCAATGGCTGAAACTAATTTTGACCGTCGAAAATCAAAGACAAGAGTTTTTTGATTACTTTTTTGCTCATAAAAAAGTGATAGAAAGGTTATTCTCGTTTTTCAAAACTATATTTCATTCATTTATTATTCAATACTTTTTTAATTGTTTTTAAATGAATTCATATACCCTTTGGGGAATCTTGATAAAAAAAACATTTGAAATTAAAAATTTGAAATTAAAAGGAGAAGCTCCTGTGGAGCTTAGGTATAAATTGTTACAAGTTGATTAATAATTTTACATTCATTTTTACCTTGACGCAAAAACATTTGAGATTAAGAGGAGAAGCTTTATAAGCTTCGGTATATTACTTTTTATTCATGAGTTATTATTGTTTTCGAATGAATTCATATGCCCTTCGGGGAAGTCTTGATCAAAAAGTAATCAAAAATTATTCATATGGTTTATTATTATTTTATGGTATTCATGAATGCAAAGCATTACAAGTCTATGCTTACAAGTCGGTCAATAATGGCTACTCGCTAAATGCTTTAAATCATTCGCATATGAAATGCGAACAGTAAATCATTTTTAACGCTCTTTACGCCGAATTGACGCTCGACTTTTCAGCAATGACGATTTATAAATTCATTGTTGAAAGTGGATTTGAATATTGAAAAAGGATAAAAAACCGGCATTAAAACTCACACGTTAAGAAAATAATTTAAGTTTTAAGTATTGAGTTTTAAGTAATAAGTTTTTACAAAATTTATGAATGAAAAAAGGATTAGAAAAATGTCATATGATTTGGAGACGAGTGTCAAAAAGTTGAGAGTCATGGTTAAAATGTTTTACTGTTTGCGTAGCAAATGATTTAAAACATTCAATGGCTGAAACTTATTTTGACCGTCGAAAATCAAAGACAAGTCTTTTTTCGTTAGTTTTTTTGACGAAAAAAAGTGACAAAAGATTTCTCGATACCTCGAAATGACATATTGAATGTGATTCTGAGACAAGCTCAGAATGACAAAATTCGTAAAACGTTAAGCGTAGAACGCAAAACTTAATAAAACCTATGTTTCTATTGTGGTTAGAGAAATAATGTGTTAAAAAGTGTTAAATT
>NZ_DJTP01000021.1:4210-19390 GCF_002440405.1 Empedobacter sp. UBA6305
GTTCCGTATGGTTTGTTCGGTCTTCGTGTATCGGTGTTGAGTTGTAAAATGTAGTATGTATTAAGTAAAAAGTATTAAGTATTAAGTAAAAAGTAGATGTGAGAATTGAGATTTTAGAGTCGTACAATGTATTATGTATTTAAATATTGAAAAAGGATCATAAAAATGTCATATGATTTGGAGGCGAGTGTCAAAAAGTTGAGGGGCATGATTAAGATTATTCATTTTTTTATTCATGAGTTATTATTGTTTTTAAATGAATTCATATACCCTTCGGGTACCTTGATGAAAAAACATTTGAGATTAAGAATTTGAAATTAAAAATTTGAAATTAAAAGGAGAAGCTCCTGTGGAGCTTAGGTACATTTATTCATTTTTTTTCTTGATAAAAAAAACATTTGAAATTAAAAGGAGAAGCTCCAGTGGAGCTTAGGTATAATGCTTACAAGTCGGTCAATAACTGCTATTCGCTAAATGCTTTAGAACATTCGCATATGAAATGCGAACATAAATCATTTTTAACGCTCCTTACGCCGAATTGACGCTCGACTTTTCAGCAATGACGGGTTTGAATTTGTTGTTAAAAGTGGATTTGAATATTGAAAAAGGATGAAGAAAACGGCATTAAATCTCTCACGTTAAGAAAATGGATGAATGGAGCGTTAAAAAGGTTTTAGCCCGTAGGGTTTGTAAAATCTTTAGTGAAATGAGAACATTTTTAGTAGAGAGGTTTACGGCCAAGAGTTTTTTGATTACTTTTTTACTCATTTCCCCGTAGGGCATATGAATACCGATAATTAAAATAGAAAAGTAATGAATAAAAAAGTGATAGAAAGTACTTTATGTTCATTTTTTCCTTGATGAAAAAACGAACCAAAAAAATCAAGACTGCGATTTTCGACGTTCAATTACCATTTTACGCACTAAAAATATTAAATGATTCGCTATCGCTCACTAATCTTTTTTACGCTTGTTTCAATGGATTGAAACTCGTCTGCAAATCGTAAGTCGACTCTAAAATCCGTTATAAAACGTGGATTTGAATGTTTAAATAGGAATTAAAAAAATCCGACGATTTAGGATCGAAATGCAATTCAACTCTAAATTATTGGAATAAAAAAAGTTGGAGTGTCTGAGTGGAGCGAGTTGCCAACTTTATGGAAATAATTTATTTAAAATACCTGAGCCATACCATGGCTCCTCCTTTTAATTTCAAATGTTTTTTGGATGAGCAAAAAATGAAAGTAATAGATTTCTCGATACTTCAAATTAACAACGAGTTGAGATTCTGAACATAATTACGTGAATAAGAGGATAATTAGTAGTTCTTTATTTATTACTTTTTATTCATGGGTTATTATTGTTTTCAAATGAATTCATATACCCTTTGGGGAAGTCTTGATCAAAAAGTAATCAAAAGTTATTCATATGGTTTATTATTATTTTATGGTATTCATGAATGCAAAGCATTACAAGTCTATGCTTACAAGTCGGTCAATAATGGCTATTCGCTAAATGCTTTAGAACATTCGCATATGAAATGCGAACATAAATCATTTTTAACGCTCACTACGCCGAATTGACGCTCGAATTTTCAGCAATGACGGTTTTTAATTCCTTATTAAAGGTGAATTTGAGTATTGAAAAAGGATGAGAAACCGTGATTAAAACTCTTACATTAAGAAAATGCTTGAGAGAGTATTAATAAGAATTTTTATTTTATGAAGTTTTATGATAAACTAATGTAGCAAAAATCATAGTTTTATCATAAATTTGCTCAACAAAAACAACTATAAAATGGCTGAAAAGATATGGTTATCATCTCCTCATATGGGAGGTAACGAACTAAAATACATTCACGAAGCATTCGATGCAAACTGGGTTGCACCATTAGGACCTAACGTAAATGGTTTTGAAGCAGATTTAGAAAATTTCTTAAATGCAGATGTAAAAGTTGCAGCATTATCTGCAGGAACAGCGGCAATTCATTTAGCATTAATAGAATGTGGGGTTTCACATGGTGATGAGGTAATCTGTCAATCGATGACATTCTCAGCAACAGCAAATCCAATTGCGTACCAAGGTGCAACGCCTGTTTTTGTAGATTCGGAAAAAGATACATGGAACCTTTGCCCAATTGCATTAGAAGAAGCAATTAAAGATAGAATTTCAAAAGGAAAAACACCAAAAGCAATTTTAGCAGTGCATTTGTACGGAATGCCATATAAAGTAGACGAAGTACATGCTGTTGCTGATAAATATAACATTCCTGTGATAGAAGATGCTGCAGAAGCTTTAGGTTCTACTTACAAAGGAAAAGCTTGTGGTACGTTTGGTCGTTTTGGAGGTTTGTCGTTTAATGGAAATAAAATTATTACAACTTCTGGTGGTGGAGCATTAGTTTGTCAAACACAAGAAGATAAAGATAAAGCAGTCTTTTTAGCAACGCAAGCACGTGATAACGCACCACATTATCAACATTCGCATATTGGGTACAATTACCGTATGAGTAATATTACAGCAGGTATCGGTCGTGGACAAATGGAAGTTTTAGCGGATAGAGTAGCAGCTCGTCGTGCAATGAATCAATTCTACCAAGAGTTGTTTGCGGATATTGATGGCGTAACTGTTTTTGTAGAACCAAGTTCTGATTATTTCTCTAACCATTGGTTATCTGCGATTTTAATAGATCCAAAAGTAGCAGGGAAAACACGCGAAGATTTACGTTTAGCTTTCTTAGAAGATGATATCGAATCTCGTCCATTATGGAAACCAATGCATATGCAACCTGTCTTTGCTGATGCACCTTATTATGGAGGAACGGTAGCAGAAGAATTATTTGAAAATGGTTTATGTTTACCTTCTGGTTCTAATTTAACTGATGTAGAACGCGAACGAATTACAGCTAAAGTAAAAGAAGTATTTGGAAAATAATTTTTAAAAATATAATATCAATCAAATCCTCTTAAGTTTTCTTAGGAGGATTTTTATTTATAAGAATTAGACGTTTTTAATAAAAGTACTCGAATAATTTGTTATAAGTTGATTATCGGTTAAATTTGTAATCAAATTGATCAGAAATTATGATTGACCAAATCAAACAATATATTGAAGAAGTAAAAAACTTCCATTCAACAAATGCTGCTGAAATTGAAGAATTCAGAATTAAATTTTTAGGAAAAAAAGGAATTTTAACGGACTTGTTTACACAGTTCAAATCTGTTCCGAATGAACAAAAAAAGGAATTTGGTCAAGTTGTGAATGAATTAAAAACATTGGCAACAGAAAAATCAACTGTTCTTAAAAATGAAATCTCAAACGAAGGAAAAACTGATTCTTCTTTAGATTTGACGCGTCCTGGAGAGCCTTTTACATTGGGTTCTCGTCATCCAATTAACATTACAAAAAATCGCATAATCGAGATTTTTAATCGCATTGGATTCAGCGTTTCTGAAGGGCCAGAAATCGAAGATGATTGGCACAATTTTACAGCGTTAAATTTGCCTGCACATCACCCTGCGAGAGACATGCAAGATACATTTTTCATCGAAACTAATCCAGATATTGTGTTGCGTACGCATACATCGTCTACGCAGATTCGTCATATGGAGAAAAATCAACCTCCCATGCGTTTCTTAGCGCCAGGTCGTGTTTACCGTAACGAAGCGATTTCGTCTCGTTCGCATATGATGTTCCACCAAATTGAAGGTTTGTATATCGACGAAGGTGTTTCGTTTGCAGATTTGAAACAAACTTTAAGTTATTTTACAACGGAGTTATTTGGTAAATCTGAAATTCGTTTACGTCCTTCATATTTCCCATTTACAGAGCCTTCTGCTGAGGTTGACGTATATTGGGGATTAGAAACTGAAACTGATTATCGTATGACAAAGGGTACAGGTTGGTTAGAAATTATGGGATGTGGTATGGTAGATCCTAACGTTTTGCGCAATGTAGATATCGATCCTGAGAAATATTCGGGTTATGCATTCGGAATGGGAATTGAGCGTATTGCGTTGTTGTTGTATCAGATTGGAGATATCCGTTTGTATACAGAAAATGATAAACGTTTCTTAGAGCAATTCCAATCAGAATTATTTTAAGATGAATAGAATATAAATAAAAAAAGGAACTCAATTTGAGTTCCTTTTTTTATTTACTACCTTTATGTAAACAAATGTTATTCATGAAAATACTCAATTCAAAACAGATAAAAGAATGGGATCAATTAACGATCAAACATCAAAATATATCCTCTTGGGATTTGATGGAGCGAGCTGTATTGAAATTGACTGAAAATATAGTGAATGATATTCCATCTAAAGAATTACCAATTATTATTTTTTGCGGAAAAGGAAATAATGGAGGAGATGGATTAGGAGTTGCAAGAGAATTGAAAAAATTAGGCTATAAAACATTGATTTATATAATGAAATCAGAGAATTATAGCGAAGATAATTTAAAGAATCAACAACTTTTGAGTTCTAATGATTTACATTTTTTTAATGTGAATGAAGAGTTACAACTTCCTGAAAATTCAGTTATTATCGATGCTATTTTCGGAATTGGAATTAATCAACCTTTGCATGATGATTGGAATTCAGTCTTCAATCAAATAGAAGAGTCAAATCCGACGCAAATTATCTCGATAGATTTGCCTTCTGGTTTTATTGCTGATTCTCCTATGCAAAAATATTTTCCGTGTTGTAAATCAAATAAAACATATACTTTTCAGGTTCCTAAATTAGGTTTATTATTTCCTGAAAATCAGATTTACACCGATGAATTTATTTTGTTAGATATTGGATTAGAACAAAATGTGAGTAATGAATTTGAGACAAATTATTATTTTATACAGAAAAATGATGTTCAGAAATTTCTAAAGAAACCAAGTCAATTTTCGCACAAAGGTACATTTGGTCATACGTTGATAATTGGTGGAAGTTTAGGAAAAATAGGTTCAATTATTTTAAGTGCAAAAGCAGCCTTGAAGACGGGTAGTGGTTTGGTAACGACTTATACTCCTCAATGTGGATTAAATATTTTGCAAACAAATTTGATAGAATCAATGAGTTTGACTGATGATTCAGAAAAACAAATTGAACATTTTCCTGAGATAAAAATTTATCAAGGAATTGCTGTTGGAATGGGAATGGGACAACAACCAACTACAGAAGCAAATTTTATCAATTGGATTAAGAATCAACAACAACCTTTGGTGATTGATGCTGATGCATTAAATTGTTTAGCTAATCAGAAAGATTGTTTTACGTTGATTCCACAAGATTCAGTTTTAACACCGCATCCAAAAGAGTTACAACGTTTAATTGGAGAATGGGAAAATGATTTTGAGAAATTAGAAAAAGTTAAAAAACTTGCTGTTTTTCATCAATTGACATTTATTATAAAAGGTTTTTATACTGCAGTTATTACATCCGAAGGTAAAATTTATTTCAATTCGACAGGAAATTGGGGAATGGCAACTGCTGGATCTGGAGATACGTTGAGTGGAATTATTGCGTCGCTAATTGGACAAGGTTATCATTCATCAGAAGCTTCAATTTTAGGTGTTTATTTACATGGATTGGCTGGAGATTTGGCTGTAAATAAAATTCATCCACATAGTTTAATTGCGTCAAATATTAGTGATTTTATCAGTGAAGCTTATTTTTATTTGGATTCGAATTTTTGAAAAAATAACAAAAAAACGGAACTCAATTTGAATTCCGTTTTTTGTTGAATATCTTTTCTAACTTGGTTTTGTCAATCTGTTGATTGTTGACTTCTACAAAATAATCTTGTTGCCAATTTTGAGTTTTCTCCGCTTGTTTATTTTCAGGTTTTACCCAATTCGGATAAACTCTAAAACCTCGTTTTCCTTCTTTTTTAATTGAGCTCAAAATATTCTTTTCAATTAAAATTGATTTCGGAAAAATATAAAAACCTAGTTTAGAATCATCTTCTGCAGCAATAATGTAATAATCAAAACCATCATTTTCGTCGAAAGGTTCGGTTTGTTTAGCTGTATTTCGTTTCCATAATGTTACAAATTGACCAACTTTTTTAGGCGTAATTTTCGATTTTCTAAATTTTATAGAAAACTCATTAACATTGAAATTATAACCTATATATTCGTCACATTCTGCATCTTTTTCAAGAGTTGAAATGGATAAATTCGAAGATTTTAGAACAAAATCTTCGAATTTTTGAATAATTTCAGTCATTTATTTCAATTGTTGATAAAAGTACAACTCATACGTTGGAAATAAATTTGGATAGAAAATTTTTCCTAAATCATTCAAAATAATATCTGGACGAAGGATTCCTTGTTCAAAATAATCATTCGAACCTTTTGCATTCATTCGTTTGTTGTAAGCGTAAACATTTCCTTTCTTAAACGCATCAAACCACGCATAATTTGGATAAGAAGCTTTCATTTCTGCCAACGTATTTACGTTTGTTACATTAATCCAATAATTTGCAGATTTTCCAGCTGTATAAACTTCTTCAAATGTTAAGCTCAAACTATTTTCACCTATTTTATTCTTGAAAATATAATTTCCTTTCGCATCGTCTATTAATTTTGCTTGCAACAAATCATTTGTCGGAACGTACCAAATATCGCCATACATTGTATTCACAATTGTTGAAATGTTGCCTTTGGCTTTGGTTTGAATGATATTTTTGATGGAGTCGTAATTATTTTTAACCGTCTCTACACGCTTTTCAGCTTCTGTATCTTTTCCGAATAATTTTCCGAAAACCTTCAGATATTCAACTTGTCCCAATGGGTTTTGCTCTTTGTATTCATCTAAATACAATACTTTTATTCCATTTTGTTCCAATTGTTGATGAAATTTTGCTAAAACAGGATTAGAACTTGCAATAATCAATTGAGGTTTATTTTTTAAGATAATTTCTGTGAATAGTTCGTTTGAATTTCCAACTTTCAAGATTGATTTATTTGCAATTCCTTCTGCTATTTTAGGATTGTAAATAAAATCTGCATCGCAAACTCCTTTGATTAAATCAAGACTTTCTAATTGATCTAAAAACGTCACAGCAGACGAAGTTTCTACCATCACAGTTTTGATTGGCAAGTCTTTTTTATCAAATGAAATCGTATTTCCAGAAGATTTTATCGTGATTGTTTCGTTGTTTTCTTCGATAGAAATATTTTTCGCAAACTGAAAAGTTGTATTTTCTTGTTCGGTTTTAACAGCTTCTTTCGACTGTTTACAACTACTAATGGCAAGAAGAATGAATGAACTTAGAATTAATTTTTTAATCATTTTGGATTGAATTTAGAGGAAGCAAGTTAAGAATTCTGCCAAAATCATAAAAAAATATTTTTGTAAGCGATTGATACGTTGTAAATTAAATTATTGTTAAAAATTTTTCTCGAAAAGCTTAGGTTTTTACGATAAAAGAGCTGTATATTTGCATTCGAAAATAAGGGAAAATACTTTCAATTATTTCAAACGGCCGAGTGGCGCAACTGAATAGCGCACTTGATTACGGCTCAAGAGGTTACAGGTTTGAATCCTGTCTCGGTCACATAAATGCTCAGCGGCAATCGTTGAGCTTTTTTTATGAATGTTAAATTCTATTGTTATCAATAAAAAAGTCCATCTACAAATTGTAAATGGACTTTTTGGATTTTTATTATTTCTTTCTGAAGTAAACTTCAATAGGAACTCCTTCAAAATTGAATTCCTTTCTCAATTGATTTTCGATAAATCGTTTGTAAGGATCTCTAATATATTGCGGCAAGTTACAGAAAAACGCAAATTGAGGCGTTTTTGTAGGTAACTGCGTTACATATTTGATTTTGATGTATTTTCCTTTTACTGCAGGTGGAGGTGTAATCTCGATAATCGGTAACAAGGTTTCGTTTAATTTACTTGTTTTGATACGACGACTACGGTTCTCGTAAACTTCGATAAATGTATCAACAGCTTTCAAGACACGTTGTTTTGTAAGAGCCGAGATAAACAACACAGGAACGTCTGTAAAAGGCGCAATACGTTTTAGAATAGCATCTTTGTATTCTTTCATCGTATTGGTTTCTTTCTCCAATAAATCCCATTTGTTGATTAAGATGACAACACCTTTTCGGTTACGTTCTGCTAAATAAAGAATATTCAAATCCTGTGCTTCAATTCCACGTTCTGCATCAATTACCAAGACACATACGTCACATTCTTCGATTGCACGAACCGAACGCATCACAGAATAAAATTCTAAATCTTCGCTAACTTTTCCTTTTTTACGCATTCCGGCAGTGTCTACCAAAACAAATTCGTGTCCAAATTTATTGTACAACGTTTCGATAGAATCACGTGTTGTTCCTGCGATATCCGTTACAATATTACGTTCTTCACCTAATAATGCATTGATTAATGTAGATTTTCCAGCATTTGGACGACCTACGATTGTAATTTTAGGTAAACCTTCGAATGGATCAATGTGTTGTTCTTCTTTAAAACAATCTACCACATCATCTAATAATTCACCTGTTCCACTTCCGCTCATTGCAGCGATAGTGTACATTTTTTCGAATCCTAAGTTATAAAACTCATAAGAATCTTCTAAATTTTTGTTGGTATCGACCTTATTCACAACTAAGAATGTAGGCTTCTTAGTGCGTCTTAAAAGGTTGCCAACTTCCTTATCCATATCCGTTAAACCAACTTGATTGTCTACCATGAACAAAATTACATTTGCTTCATCAATAGCCAATTCAACTTGCTTGCGGATCTCTTCTTCAAAGGTATCATCTGAACCAACGACATACCCTCCGGTATCGATTACGGTAAACTCTTTTCCATTCCAATCAGATTTTCCATAGTGACGGTCACGTGTAACACCAGAAGTGTCATCAACGATAGCTTGTCTTTTTTGGATCATTCTGTTGAAGAACGTAGATTTACCAACGTTTGGTCTTCCTACAATTGCAACTATATTTGACATTTTGCAAAGGTATAATTTTTAGAATTATTTTTTACATTAATTTTTTGATTGAGAAAGTATTGTAAATAAAAAAGGTTAGACAAACTCTAACCTTACTCCATTTTTATTTTACAACTTTAAGAAGTTCTTTTTCGGCAACCACTTTTCTAAGTCCAGAACTTGAGAAACGGTGGTCTCTTGAATTGTAATACAATTCGATTCCTTTTTCTTCACAATATTTACGTCCTGTGAAGTTTTTGTCTTGGTATTCAATACCTAAAATACGCACATCGATTTTGAAAGATCTCAAAACGTCTTCCAAATCTTCTTCTGTTGCATAAGGCACAATTTCGTCAACAAATTTGCAACCTTTTAACTGAATGTAGCGTTCTACAACAGTTTGTGTTGGTTTGTTTTTTTCTGGTCGATCTAATGTTGGATCTGTTTGTAAACCTACAATCAAATAATCGCAATGTTGTTTTGCGTCTTCTAGCATTTTGATATGTCCCGCATGAAGCAAATCAAAAGCACTAAATGTAATTCCGATTTTCATAGTCAATTAGTTTAGTCTTTTATAGTTAGTTTTTATTAATCTTCAGATGATCGGTTGTAATCATCTTCAATTCGAATGATGTCTTCCTCACCAAAATACGTACCATGTTGAACTTCGATAAAAATTAGAGTCTCATTACCTATGTTCTGAATACGATGTTTTGCTTTTAATGGAATAATAACGACTTCACCTGCTTTGTATTCATATTCTTTATCATCAAGTGTTACCATTGCAGTTCCTTGAACAATTGTCCAAACTTCTGCACGATGATTGTGGTATTGGTAAGACAAACGCCCGCCAACATTCACTTCTATTCTTTTTAATTTATATATATCGGTGTCCTCTAATACGTAGTACGAACCCCAAGGTCTATTTCCTATTTCCATGTTTTATGCAATTTACGGAATATTTAGATACAACTCTAAAATACTCGATGAATAAATTGTTATGTTCATTCAAAAAAAAAACCTCAAACACATGCTTGAGGTTTTATAAATGTGGTGGTGCCTCCAGGAATCGAACCAGGGACACAAGGATTTTCAGTCCTTTGCTCTACCAACTGAGCTAAGGCACCGTCATTTTGGATTGCAAATATAAGAAGGTTTGTTTTATATTTCCAAAATTATTTTTAAATATTTTCTATTAATTTTTTAAGGAATTGATTTTTATTCATTTATTTTTATAAAAATTACGAATTGGTAACAAATGGAATGGTCAATCACACTTTTGCACATCTGGAATTTTATCAAAGAATGGTATTGGGTTCCGCTTACCGTCCTTTATATAATGGTGATTGTTACTATTTTGATCGAAAATCGAAACCCTACTAAAACAATTGCATGGATACTGGTGATTGTTACTATTTTGATCGAAAATCGAAACCCTACTAAAACAATTGCATGGATACTGGTGATTGTTTTTCTACCGTTTATTGGAATAATCTTATATTTTTTCTTTGGACAGAAATTTAAAAAAGATGAATTTTTTAAACGTATAGATAAGAATCATCAAAAAATCATCAATGAAAAATGGGCTGAAATGGATCAATTTGTTCACGATGATTTAGATAAAGTAAATGCAAGAATTGGTTCTTTGTCACAGGTTTATCGTTATTTAAATAATGCAAGAGTTGCTTATCCTGCAACAAATAATAAAGTAAAGTTGTTGACAAATGGAGAAGAAAAATTTCCTCTTTTTTTGGAAGCTTTACGTGAAGCTAAAAATCATATTCATCTCGAATATTACATTTTTGATGAAGATCATATTGGAAATGAAATCATTGATATTCTGATTGAAAAAGCTAAAAATGGTGTAGAAGTTCGTGTAACTGCGGATGATTTTGGATCATCAAAACTGAATAAACATCACTCAAGATTTGATGGAACAGGTGTGGAGTTTCAAACATTTTTACCTGTTCGATTTTCTTCTTTAGCGAATTCTAATTACCGTAATCACCGTAAAATTTTGATTGTTGATGGTAAAAAAGCATTTTTAGGTGGAATTAACATTAGTGATAAATACATCAATCAAAATGGTGTAATAAGTCCAAATAATAAGATTTATTGGCGTGATACTTCTGTGATGATTGAAGGAGATTCTATCAATAGTTTGCAATTGCATTTTTACTTAAATTGGATGATGACGGAAGGCAAAAAGTATAATATTTCTGATTCAAATTATTTTTACAATTCTCAAAGTAAGATTTTTGAAGATGCTGCAACTGTTAGTTTCGGACTTTCTTCGCCTGGTAGTGATGTACATTCGGCAATGGAAGCGATGATTTTGGCAATTACTTTAGCGAAAAAGAAAGTGCAATTGTGTACACCATATTTTATACCAAGTGACGAATTTAAGACAGCGATGATGATTGCTGTTTCGAGCGGAGTAGAAGTGGAGTTGATTATCCCTAAAAAAGGCGATTCTATTGTAGTGCAACAAGCGTCATTATCATTCCTAAAACCTTTGATGAAGCGGGGTGTAAAAGTTTATTTATACGAAAAAGGATTTATTCACGCCAAAACAATAACGGTTGATGATAAATTGGCTTTTATTGGAACAGTGAATTTAGATTATCGTAGTTTTATGATTAATTTCGAGATTACTTCGGTGATTGAAAATGCAACGTTATTACAACAAATGAGTGCTCAATTTGATATAGATAAAGAGGATTCAGAATTATTAACTATTGAAAAATGGGAAAATAGACCTTGGTATAACCGTGCGTTTGCATCGATTTGTAGATTATTAGCACCGGTATTGTAAATATTTATTACATTCGATTTTAGATCAAGGTAATATGAAAAAGCTATCTTTGTTATCAATTGGAAAAATTGCTATAGGTGCAGTTCTAGCTTATGGTTTTCTAAATTTTATAGATCAACCAGATGTTATGATTGAATCTTTTAAAACTGGATTTTTAGAAGGAATCTTGGGAAAATAAAACAAAAACCTCTATTTCAATTAAAGTAGAGGTTTTTGTTTTATTATTGATTTTTAAAATCTTCAATTTCTTTTCGAATTTCTTCGTATCGTTTTCGTAAATCATCTGAAATATTATTCGGGATATCTTTAATTTTCTTCAATTGTAATGAAATAAAAATCGCAAATAATCCGGTAGAAATAACTGCTAATCCTAGCCATGCAACAGCTGTTAAACCTGCTAATTGTGGAGATGATAATAAAATAAGCGAAATAACTAATCCAACAATTGCCAAAAATAACGAAACACCCCAATCTCTTACACCATAATTTTTCAGGTCGAAAGCATAACTAATTCCAGAGATTGAGCGGAATAACACTAAGAACCCAACATAATAAGCAAAAACTTCTAAGCTTAAAATAGGATTAACAACTAACATAAATCCAACAATTGTGGTGATAATTCCATACGTTAATGTCCAGCCCCAACTGTCAATTTCATCTTTATTTGAGATCGAAAAAACAATTTCCGAAATTCCAGAGAATAAAAAAGATACAGCAAAAAATACTGAAAGTGCAACATACGATGCTGTTGGAAATGCGAATGTATAAATTCCAAGTCCAACGAATAATAATCCAATGATTAATAAAATCCACCAATATTTGACAGAATTTTTGATTGATTTGTAAAAAGTACGAGCCATTTTGAAAATTGATATTTTAAATTATGCTCTTAAATTTAAGAAATATTATAATTAAAAGCATTCTTTTTTGAGTAATTTATAATGAAATTAGATTTCTTAAAATTCAGGATTTATTTCATGCCAGAATAAAATTAAAATACCCTTAACTTTGAAGTTCGCTTAAAAATCAACGAAAATGAAGTATGGAATAGAGGCGGCTTCTATCTACGTTCCGCATATATATTTACCAATAAAAGATTTAGCAATTCAACGCAATATTGATCCTGATAAACTTGAAATTGGTTTGGGTTTAAAGAAAATGTCTGTTTTAGATGTTCATGAAGATACAGCAACTATCGCTGCGAATGCTTTGTTGAAATTAATCACAGATTTTGATATAAATCCAACTGAAATCGGACGAATTTATTTAGGAACAGAAAGCGCTTTAGATGGAGCAAAACCAACCGCAACTTATGCAGTACAATTGGTAGAATCTGTTTTGGCTAAACAATTTGGTGAACGACCTTTTAGACATACAGATGTTGTGGATATGACGTTTGCGTGCGTGGGTGGAGTAGATGCGATGCACAATTCTATTGATTATGTTCGTGTAAATCCAGCTAAAAAAGCAATTGTAATTGCAGCCGATTATGCAAAATATGGCTTAGAATCGACGGGAGAATATACGCAAGGTGCTGGTGCAGTAGCGATGTTAATCTCGAATCAACCAGATTTGATTGCGTTTGATAACAATTGGGGAATTGGAATGGAATCTGTTTTTGATTTCTTTAAACCACATCAATCAACTTCTGATGAAGCGATTTTGAATGCTTTAGGAACAACAAAATCTGAAATCGAAATCTTTTCTGATGAACCAATTTTCGAAGGGCAATATTCTAACGAATGTTATAAAAAAAGAGTTAGAGAAGCTTATTTCAACTTTAAAGATGAGGCTAAAATAGAAGGTAAATTGTACGAAAATTGGCGATATATTGCTTTTCACTTGCCTTATGCATTTCAAGGAAAAAGAATGTTTTCGGATGTTTTTGCGTTAGAAAATAATCAAGATAATTCGAATGATAATTTGAAAATTGTTTCAAAATCGGATGAATATAAAGCGTTAATCAAAGAAAAAGTAGAACCAACTCAACGTGCTTCTTCTGAGATCGGAAATATGTACACAGCTTCTGTTTTCACGGCATTTTTATCGGCTCTACAAGTAAGCGCAGATAGCAATGAAGAATTAAATGGAAAAACAGTTGGTTTTATTGCGTATGGTTCTGGATCTAAATCGAAAGTTTTTCAAGGACAAATTGGTGAAGGTTGGAAGAATGTGATGAATAAAATGGATTTGTTCACTTATTTAAATAAAAGAGAAGCAATTTCTTTTGAACAATACCAAGATCTACACAATAAAAATCTGAAAACATCTATTAATGATTCGAAAGGTTTTGCTTTAGATCGCATTGAAACTGAAATTCCAGATTTGAAAGGTGCAAGATATTATACTTACAAAGGATAAAAACATAAAAAAATCGCTCATTTGAGCGATTTTTTTTATACTATTTTCTGCTTCCATTTCCCTCGTTTAAAGAGAATAAATGCTAAAATTGCAATAAACGTTTCCGAAACAGGAATTGCTATAAAAACGCCTTCTTCCTTCAAATTGAAATGATACGTTAACATATACGCTAATGGAATTTGGAATAACCAAAATCCAACAAAATTGATAATCGTTGGCGTCATTGTATCGCCCGCGCCGTTAAAAGCATTCATCATTACCATTCCAATTCCGTATAATAAAAAACCAGTTGCCAAAATGTACATTCCTTCTTTTGCAACAATTTTGATATGTTCTTCTGTTGTAAAAATTGAAACTAAATAATTACTTAATCCATAGAATATAACACTTACAATCAACATGTAGATGATATTAAATTTCATGGTCATAAGGACTGATTTTTCTGCTTTTTCGGGATCTTTATTTCCTAAGTTTTGACCAACTAAAGTTGCCGCAGCATTACTCAATCCCCAAGCAGGTAACATAAAAAACATCATCAGTCGTAAAGCTGTTTGATAACCAGAAGACGCAATTTCTCCACCAGATTGAGCAACAATTCGCGCAAGAATAATCCAACTACAACTTGCAATAATATATTGTACAATAGCAGGAACTGCAATTTTTACAATATTGATAATTAGTTTAGATTTTGGAACGAAATAACTCCATTTGATTTGAATTAATGAATCTTTTTTCGTTAAACCATACAATTGATAAACCACACCACCACTTCTACCAATTGCAGTAGCTAAGGCTGCTCCTTCTAATCCCATTTCAGGAAAAAAGAACCATCCGCGAACAAGAATTGGACACAGAATAATATTTATTCCGTTAGCTAACCACAAACTTTTCATCGCAATTGCTGCATTTCCAGCTCCGCGAAAAATTCCGTTAATCAAGAATAATAATACAATTGACTCGTTGTGCATTTTGATTTAAAAATAATAAAGTTGTTCATTTGATTGAAAATCAGTAAATTGTTTTAACTACAAAACGATTTAGAATGAACAACT